>CAZZZY010000094.1:0-12786 GCA_964658545.1 uncultured Acetobacteraceae bacterium
CCCAATGCCCAATGCCCAATGCCCCAAATTAGGAGTTACGACTATGCCAGTTGAACAACGCTCTCACGACACCAGTAATGGTTCCTTACCTTATCTTTTCTCAGCTGTTTCTGACAATGCCAAACAACCTGCACCCTTAGTGCTGTTTCTACATGGAGGACGCGATCGCGGGACGGATCTGAATGTGCTACTGAAATGGGGTCTACCTCGTTTCGTAGATTTATCGAACTCCTTACCTTATGTCTTCGCCGCACCCCAGATTCCGGACGAACAGACTTGGGCAGATCGAGCCGATGATGTGCTTGCTTTGCTTGATGAACTGATCGCTTCCCAGCCTGTCGATCCAGCGCGGGTGATATTAGCTGGATTCAGCTTAGGCTCGGCGGGTATCTGGCATATTGCTGCTTTACATCCCGATCGCTTCGCAGGTCTAGTACCTGTGTCTGGACGTGTACCCAAAACATTAGGAGAAACCGAACTAGCTGCACTCAAAGACATTCCCGTTCAGATATTCCAAGGTGGACAGGACAAAAATCTGCCTATTGAGGATACAGAACATTTTGTTGAGCGCTTACGCAAAGTCGGGGGAAAAGTTGATTTGACAGTGCTGCCTGATGGCGATCATTTTATTGCAGATGAGGTTTACGGCGATCCGAAGTTGCAACAGTGGCTAATTTCACAGAGACGGCGTGAAACTTCTGTAGTTGCTTGAGGCTAAATGCCCAAAAACTAACTTGCAATATTCTGTGAGGTAGGCAGCGTTCGACTAAGCGCTCACACCGAAGTCCTGCCTGCCTAACATAAAAATATATTAAATTTAAAAATTTCAACACTTTCTCAATCAACAACATCTCTATGACCTTACCAACTACCAATCTCGGTAAAACTGGATTAACTGTTTCCCGTCTTTGTCTCGGTACCATGACCTTCGGATTGCAGACCGACGAAGAAACTTCCAGGCAAATCCTCGACACCGCAGCAGATGGCGGAATTAACTTTTTAGATACAGCCGACGTTTATCCCCTTGGCGGTGGGCTTGCCACTGCTGGACGGACTGAAGAAATCGTTGGGCGCTGGCTCAAAGGTAAACGCGAACATTTTATCTTGGCTACTAAGTGCGTTGGTCGAGTCGGCCCTGCACCTTGGGATCAGGGTGCTTCGCGTAAACATATTTTGGATGCGATTGATGCTTCCCTGCGACGTTTAGGAACTGACTATATCGACCTGTACCAGTTGCACTCCGACGATGCTTCCACGCCTCTCGACGAAACTCTGGAAGCACTGGATGCAGTAGTTCGTGCTGGCAAGGTACGCTACATTGGGGTTTCCAACTTCTTAGCTTACCGACTCGCTCGCGCCTTGGGTCGTGCTGAGACGCGTAATTTAACCAAGTTCATCTCAATTCAGCCCCGCTACAACCTGTTGTTCCGCGAAGTTGAGCGAGAACTATTACCCCTAGCGAAAGAAGAAGGATTGGGTGTAATTTCCTACAATCCCTTGGCGGGTGGTCTGCTGACCGGCAAACACATTCTTGCTCAAGGGCCTACCTCTGGTACTCGTTTTACGTTAGGTGCTGCCGCGGAACGTTATCAAGATCGCTACTGGCACGATCGCGAGTTTAATACTGTTGAGGATTTACGCACAGTAGCGGATCACGCCGGATTTTCCCTCACCACTCTAGCGGTAGCTTGGGTTTTATCTAATCCCATTATTACTGCTCCCATCATTGGTGCTAGCCGTCCACAACAACTTGTTGACAACCTGAAGGCAGTGGAACTAAAACTCGACGACAGTTTGAAAGAAAAGTTAGACGACATAACCGCCGAATACCGAAGGGGAGATTCTCTTCGGTAGGGATTAGGGGAACCAGAATTCCTTCAAATCAGAAATATCTCATGGATAAAATAGCTAGGATTAAACGCCGTCGTAATTAAAAGACCTCTCCCTGCTTTTACTACGTAAAACCTGTCCCTCTCCGACTCGGAGAGGGAAAGGCTTGAACTTTATTTCAAGGCGAGGAGAGGTTTGTCGAACTCACGTTACTTTAGCTGGTAACTGCTATAGGACTCATATTTGATTATTGAAATATACGTAGGGTACGTTATGCCTCTGGCTAACACACCTTCATTTGGCTTTGGTGCCGTACTCTCGGCGATAACACAACGCCAGTTGCTACAACGGATAGCGCAGCGTAAAGCCTTCGGCATGGCAACGCTATGAGCGAGTCTTCTCCCTTGGCGCTAGCCTCTCCCTTTGGGAGAAGGGGAGACGCCAAAGGCGAACGAGCGTCGGGAACCTCCGCAACGCACTGGCTCCCCTACACATACTTGGATTTTTTCATAACTCAAATAGGATTGCTATATAAGTCTTACTAAAGGACATACATCAAACTTTTAATTTGCATAATCTTGGGTGAGCAAAATACCCACCCAAAAAAAGTTTTTACTTCGAGCTAATGTGCAAATTCAATGTCCAAAAACTTATTAATTAAACAACTAAGTAAGTTGGCTACGACCAAACAGCAAAAGTTTTTAAAGTGTGTTGCCATAAGTTCCTAATGCCACTGGACGGCTTATGATAGTCGTCCATTTTTATCTTGCAGAAAAGTTAAAATGATGCTAAGAGATCAACTTTCATGAAAAAAAAGGCCAGACAATTCAAATCCTTTCAACGTGCTGCTGATGCACCAGACTTGCCATCAACTCCATTCAGGTTTATTTTGTATTTCGTTAACCAGTTCCGATGGTGGTATGTGTTAGCGGTGATCCTGGAGGTAATACACGCAACCTGTGGTATTATGTTGCCTTATGCCATTGGCGAAATTATCCGGGGCGTGACGAAATCAATGGGTGACGGCAAGCCCATTTTTGATGCTATGAGGCAACCCCTGATGCTATTCACCGCTTTGAGTGTGGGTGAAGTAGTATTCGGACGATCGGCTGGACTCTTGCAAACTATCCTCCATCCCATCCACCGACAGCATATTGTGCGATCGCTCTATGCCTACTTGCAACACCATTCCCATCGCTACATGAGCAGCAGTTTTTCTGGGGCATTGGCACATCGGATTAGCGAAACTTCTCTGGGTGTTACTCAGACGATGCAAATGATGATTACTGAATTTATGCCAGTAATCGTTGTGTATACAGTGGCCACGACGGTACTGTATCACGCCTATCCTCCCCTGGCTGCACTCGTGGGGATATGGGCAGTTCTCTTCATTAGTATTTCGTTCTGGCTGGCAACTCGCTGCCGAATTTACTCCCGCAAAGCCGCAGCCGCCAGAAGTGAGACAACTGGCATCATCGTAGATTCGGTAACAAATCTTACCAGCAGCCGACTGTTTGCTCGTTTGGGTTTTGAACGACGCTATTTGAATGAGCAATTAGGACGCGAAATCAAAGAGGTGAGAAAATCCAATTGGTATTCGGAGCGAATTCGCTGGTTTCAGTTCATCTCGGCAGCCATTCTGAAAATCAGCACTCTGTATTACTCCCTCTCCCTCTGGAGTCAAGGAAAGATTGCTACTGCTGATTTCGTAGTGGCAACTAGCATATCACTATTGATCATTAGTGAAGCCCGAAATTTAAGTAAACGGTTTCTGGAATTTTTTGAACATATCGGCAATGTCGCCAATGGTGTTTTCATCATCGTTCAACCCCACGAGTTGATTGATAGCGATCGCGCCATCGCCCACCCAATTACCCAAGGTAAAATTGAGTTTCGGCGGGTGAATTTCAACTACTCGAATGAGAAGAAAGTTTTCCACAACCTTTGTGTCACCATCCAACCGGGACAGCGTGTAGGATTGGTGGGCTTTTCTGGTTCGGGAAAATCCAGTTTCGTCAATCTGATTCTGCGTTTGTTCGACCCACAATCTGGACAGATTATCATTGATGGGGTCGATATTCGAGATATGACTCAGGATGCCCTACACGCACAGATTAGCTTAATTCCCCAAGATCCATCTCTATTCCATCGCACTTTGCTAGAAAATATTCGTTACGGGCGCTTAGATGCAACCGATGAGGAAGTGATCGAAGCCTCCAGAAAAGCTCATGCTCACGATTTCATCATTCAAAGTCAGGATGGTTACGATTCTCTGGTGGGCGAACGTGGTGTCAAGTTATCTGGAGGGCAGAGGCAACGGATTGCGATCGCTCGCGTAATCCTCAAAGATGCGCCGATCCTCATTTTGGATGAAGCCACCTCTAGCCTCGATTCAATCACCGAAAAAGCGATCCAAGATACCCTCGATTTAGCAATGAATGGGAAAACAGTAATTGTGGTGGCTCATCGACTATCTACTATCGTCCATCTAGACCGGATTTTGGTGTTCGACAAAGGTCGTATTATCGAAGATGGTTCTCACACTAAACTGCTGGCACTTGGCGGCGCTTACCACAGGTTATGGAAAATGCAAGCAGGTGGATTTCTCCCGGAAAATCTCGGCGAGGAACCTATACGCGATACTCGTGCTGGTGCGGCTAACGTCGAAGAGGGAATAACAATTCAAAATTCAAAATGACGCTCTCTACGAGACGCTAAAAGCGTAGCGTCTCGTAGAGTTGCCATGCCGAAGGCGTTGCCTCTCGTTCGCGCAGCGTCTCCGACAGGAGAAGAGAAGGCAATACGGCAGCGCTAACAAAATTCAAACATTTTAGACAGTTTCAGATTGTACCAGTTTACACTTTTGGTACTTAGCATATTGTGTGTTTTTTCTTTCACTCTAGTAATTTCTGGGAAGCCGCTTTGCGTCTACGTTAAAAAAATTGACTTTGGCAAAGGGTTTTAGCCTTAACTGAACTGTATTGCTATATAACGACTTTTTCTCCATCAAAAAGCCCCATCAAGTGATGGGGATAAAGACTGATGGATTTTTGGTGTAAGCTCTCTATCTATTCACTTCTTCTAATGAAGAACTGTCAGGGTTAGCTGATGGACTAATGACATATTCAGGGTAGGCTGGGATACCATGCTCGTGTAAATCCAAACCTTCTAATTCGCCTTCTTTCGACACACGCAGGGTCCCTGTCAAATTTACCAAATACATCAACCCCAGTGCCACAGCGAATGTAGACACAGTAATGATTAGGTTGCCGATAACTTGTGCGCTCAACACTTGTATCCCTCCACCATAAAACAGACCTCTTAATGGTGCAGAGACATCAGGTGAGATGGGACCAGTCGCGCCGAATTCACCAGTGGCAAACAAGCCCAGCGACCAAGTTCCCCAGATCCCGCAAAAACCATGTACAGGAACTGCACCGATGGGGTCGTCAATACGAAGCCATTCCAAGAGGTCTATACCGAGAATTACAACTACGCCGGCTATGGCCCCAATGATGATAGAACCTGTCGGATTAACCCAATAGCAAGGGCAAGTAATCGCAACCAAGCCCGCTAAAAAACCGTTGACTGTGAAACTCAAATCCCACTTTTTTGTTTTCGGATATCCGAAAAACAGTGCCGACAGACCGCCTGCACATGCTGCCAAGGTAGTATTGGCCGCAACCCGTCCAGTCCCCACAAAGTCCATTGCCGAAAGTGTCGAGCCAGGGTTGAAACCGTACCAGCCGAACCACAGAATCAGACCGCCGGAAGCGGCAATTACAAGGTCATGGGGTAACATCGGCGCGCCACCGTCGCGCTTGAACCGACGACCTAAACGCGGCCCGAGGACGATGGCACCTGCCAGGGCAATGAATCCCCCAATGGTATGAACAACTGTAGAGCCTGCAAAATCATGGAAGCCAATTCCCAAGAAAGGCAGGAAAGTGTCTTTGCTGCCCATTGTTGCCAGAAAACCGTCTGGCCCCCAAGCCCAGTGTCCGATAATTGGGTAGATGAATCCAGAAACGCCAATGCTGTAGAGAAGATCGCCAATAAACCCTGTCCGCCCAATCATTGCCCCAGAGGTAATAGTCGAGCAGGTGTCTGCAAAGGCGAACTGAAACAGCCAGAATGCCAGAAACGCTACGCCTGTACTTTCATAGGTAGTAGGAGACCCTTGTAAGAGAAACCAATTCAGTCCAATCAAGCCGTTACCATGACTGAACATGAAAGCAAAGCCCCATGCATAGAACAATAAACCGCAAAGACAGGTGTCAACGATGCACTCCATCAAGACGTTGACGGTTTCACGAGAGCGACAGAAACCTGCTTCCAGCATCGTAAAACCTACCTGCATGGCGAATACTAGGAAGGCCGCTAGCAGCGTCCAGAGGGTATTAATCGGGTTAACGATGTCATTGCCTTTGAGGACTGGATCGGCTGCCAAAGCTGGTGTTCCCATCAAATTGGGCATGAAGGCAAATACCATGAACAGGATCATGAGCGCCATTGCCTTGCCTAGCAGTAGCAAGTAACTGTAGCGCCTCCATTCTTTTTCACGCAAACGCTGTCCCAATCGTGCCAACTTGTTAACTTGCTGACTTGGCCCAACAGTTATTGGCAGCTTGCTTTCAACCCGGAAAAAGCCTTTCTTGACTGGGGTAGATCCCGCCTTAATGAAAAAGCTCCAAAGGCTTGTTACCAAATAGCCAAATATGTTGAGCCAATTTCGGCTGTTTTTTCCCAAAGAACTACAAGCCTTAAATAAGGCAGTTTTTAGTCTGCTTCTCTTGTTACCCACTAAGTAAAACCTCCATCAAGGTAATGTATTTTTAAACAACCCCAACCTCAATTGTCAGTCAAGTTTCTGAAGAAAAACCTGAAGGTATTTATTTCAAATACACTTGAGCGTGATTGAAAAGGAATCAACTTTTTAAGATCAAAAATCCTGATGTTAGGAAAAATCTAAACGTTTACCTACAGGAATAAACTAATAAATTTGACTAATTCTTTATTTACTTGTCTCTAAAAAACTGTACTTTTTGATACATTTTTTTAGAAGAGGTCATTGAAAGTTACTCTCACTACATCACATAGAAGACCTGTATCCTTTACAGGATCAGTATTTACCGATGTGAATATAGAAGCATCCAGAACATTATTAATTTTATATACAACAAGTCAAGAAGTTGTTACTTAAGCAGCATCACCAATTTCGTCACATCTAAGTCATAGATTTGTCATAAATTTGTCAAATAAATGCGTGGCTATCATCCTAATACTTTTCGGTTAAGCACTTTTAACTCGGAATCAGGTTTGGGGTAAAGGGTACTTACAATTCAGCTTTTATGGAAAAGCTAACGATTAACCTAACCCCCTTCTCGATGCGGAAAGGGGGAAAATTCAAAGTCTGTCTCTAAAAGGAGAGAGAAATAGAAGAGAGGTTTTCCAGATACCGTGAAAAGTAAGTACCCTTTACCCTTACCACTTTCAGGATAAGGCGACTTGGAGAATAAAATCAAATATTCTTTGTTTTTAAAAAGATAAATTAAACTTATGGTCATGCTCTGGCTTTATATCTCTATCTCAGGAGTAATAGACGGGAAAGAACACTCTGTCATAAAAATTGATAATATGTAATGCTTTATTAATTTTGCTCTAGAGAAAATAGCTAAAACAGCAACTTTCCTTTTAAAAGACGATTTCAATACTTTGAAAAGTTACGATAGAGTTCGTATCATATGCTGTATATGCCCTTGAGTATCCTCTAAAATTCCTATTTAGGAGTATAAACGTCTAAATTAGAGGTAACTTTGACAAACAGACGACCAGAGATTTAGGCTGTAACCGACGCATGACCAATCGAGAGGAATTAATGAAGAACGAGTCAACGTCAGCAAGCAACGCCGACGTAAATTTCCTTCTCGGCGGGGGTGAAATGGGTGCTAGGATGCGAGAACGGGACTGGTCAAAAACCTCCCTTGGTCCAACACAGCAGTGGCCACAGAGTTTGAAAACTGCCGTGCGGATTATGCTGACTTGCCGCCAAGCCATGTTTGTCTGGTGGGGCGAAGAACTGATAAACCTTTATAATGACGCTTACAAGGCTATTATTGGCGGCAAACATCCAGAAGCCCTTGGGCAGCCAGCTTCTTACGTGTGGCGCGAAATATGGGATCAGATTGGGCCTCGCGCCGAATCAGCAATATTGAAGAACGAGGGCACTTACGACGAAGGGTTGCGGCTAATTATGGAGCGCAACGGCTACCCAGAAGAAACTTATTATACTTTTTCATATAGCCCAGTTCCTAATGACCAAGGCGACACAGGTGGGATCATCTGTGCTAACACAGACGACACTCAGCGCATCATTGGTGAGCGTCAGTTAGCACTTTTGCGGGAACTAGCGGCTAGGACGGCAGACGCGCGGACATTCGATGCAGCCTGTACACTGAGTGTGAATTGTCTGGAGAGCAACCCTTACGATCTCCCTTTCGCCATGATTTATCTGGTTGATCCAGATCAGCAGCAAGTTTTTCTAGCTGGAACGTGTCGCATCGACAAAAATCATGTAGCAGTTCCCGAAACAGTCGCTCTCGATTCTGATTCAGTTTGGCCCTTTGCAGAAGTCATCAAAACGCATCAGGCAAAACTGATTTCTGATTTGCAAGTGTCTTTTAGTAGCTTACCTTGTGGTTTTTGGCAGCGATCGCCCCATCAAGCGATCGCAGTACCAATTGCACCATCCGGTCAGACGGGAAAATCTGGTATATTAATTGCTGGGTTGAATCCCTTCAGGCTATTCGATGATAATTATAGAGGATTCATCGATTTGGTTGCAGCTCAAATTGCAGCCAGCATCGCCAATGCCCAAGCTTACGAGGAAGAACGCAAACGCGCCCAAGCCTTGGCAGAAATTGATCGCGCTAAAACTGTCTTTTTCAGCAACATCAGCCACGAGTTTCGCACCCCTCTGACTCTAATGTTGGGGCCACTAGAGGAAACCTTAATTAATTGTGCCACTCTGCTTCCAGCCAATGAACGAGAGCAGTTAAAAATGGTACAACGGAATGGACTCCGCTTGTTGAAACTAGTCAACAGCCTGCTAGACTTCTCGCGCATCGAAGCCGGACGAGTTCAAGCCTCTTATGAACCCACCGATTTAGCCACTTTCACCGCAGAACTAGCTAGTGTATTTCGTTCAGCAGTAGAACGCGCAGGGATGGAATTATCAGTCAGTTGTCCTTCCCTTCCAGCACCAGTGTATGTAGATCGGGAAATGTGGGAAAAGATTGTTCTTAACCTGCTCTCGAATGCATTCAAGTTCACGATGGCTGGAAAAATTGCGGTCAGCTTGCAGTGGACACACGATCGGATTGAGTTCGCAGTCCAAGATACAGGAATCGGTATCCCAGCAGAAGAAATCCCCCACCTTTTTGAGCGATTTCACCGCGTCAAAGGGGCGCAAGGACGCACTTTTGAGGGGTCAGGAATTGGATTATCACTGGTGCAAGAATTGGTACAAATGCATGGCGGAACAGTTAAAGTGACAAGTGTTCTAGGAGCAGGTAGTTGCTTTACTGTATCAATTCCAACGGGATACGATCATTT
Source organism: uncultured Acetobacteraceae bacterium (assembly GCA_964658545.1). GTDB lineage: Bacteria > Cyanobacteriota > Cyanobacteriia > Cyanobacteriales > Nostocaceae > Nostoc. The sequence goes on from CAZZZY010000094.1 coordinate 9,445, forward strand.
GCCTCCAGACCGGATTAGTGCCCCTCGAACCTTAGCTTCAACTGCATTAGGTACAACACCCTATCTAGAAGAAGCCCAGCATTGGCTAACAGAAGAAGGGAATAGGGAACGCTTCAACAAGCTCAGTGCATTACAGGGAACAGGGAATAGGGAGGAATCTTACCTGTCAGCTGTCACCCATAACCTGTCACCTTCCTCCCCCCGAATTCTCCTGGCTGACGATAATGCAGATATGCGCGATTATGTCAAGCGGTTATTAAGTCAGCAGTATGAGGTGGAATCAGTGGCAGACGGTTTAGCTGCTTTGGATTCTGCTCGTGGGCGTGTCCCAGATTTGGTACTGACGGATGTCATGATGCCTGGATTAGATGGCTTTGGACTGCTGCAAGAATTACGGGCCGATCCGCAGACGAGAAAAGTTCCCATCATTCTGCTGTCGGCGCGGGCGGGGGAAGAGGCACGGGTGGAAGGGTTAGAAGCGGGAGCCGATGATTACTTAATTAAACCGTTTTCTGCTCGTGAATTGTTGGCGCGGGTGGAGGCAGCCCTAAAAATGGCTCGTCTGCGCGAGGAGGCAATGCAACGCGAGCAAGGGCTACGGATTGAAGCTGAGGTCGCAAAAGCCCACTTAGAGACTGTCCTAGCTGGTATCCAAGACCAGTTTTATGTGTTGGATTGGGAGTGGCGTTATACCTTTGTCAACGATCGGGTAGCAGAAGTTGTGGGCATCCAAAAGGAAGAGTTGCTAGGTAGGATCATTTGGGAAGTGTTTCCTGATGTAGTCAAAAGCGAGTTTTATACCCAGCTTCATCAAGCGAAGGCACAACAGACAGTTGTTCGGTTTGAATACTTTTATTCCCCTTGGCAACGCTGGTTTGAAAATCGCGTCTATCCCTTTGCTGAAGGAGTAAGCATTTTTACTACAGATATCAGCGATCGCAAGCAGACAGAGAAAGCCCTTCGTGAAAGCGAAGAACAGTTCCGCAACATGGCTGACAATGCCCCCTTCATGGTTTGGGTAACAGATACCAATGGCTACTGCACCTATCTGAGTAAAAGCTGGTACGACTTTACCGGTCAGAGCGAAGAAATGGGTCTGGGATTTGGTTGGTTCAATGCTGTGCATCCAGAAGATTACAATAACGCTAGGAATGTTTTCTTGGAAGCTAACAGGCAATGCTCAACTTTCCTTATGGAGTACCGCTTACGGCGCAAAGACGGCGAGTATCGCTGGACGATCGGTGCTGCTAATCCCTGGTTTGGGGTGGATGATCAGTTTAAAGGTTACATTGGCTCAGTGATTGATATTACAGAACGCAAAGCCGCAGAAGCCGAACGCGATCGCCTCCTGCAACTTGAGCAAGCTGCCAGAACTGAAGCCGAAACTGCCAACCGGATTAAAGATGAGTTTTTGGCGGTGCTTTCCCATGAATTGCGATCGCCTCTTAATCCCATTCTTGGTTGGGCGAGACTCTTACAAACCCGTGAATTTCAACCAGCAGAGATCAAAAAAGCGATTGCAACCATCGAGCGAAATGCTAAATTACAAGCTCAACTAATTGAAGATTTGCTTGATGTCTCTCGGATCTTACAAGGCAAGCTCAACCTCAATATGTTTCCCGTCAACCTAGTGCTGGTGATTGAGGCGGGATTGGAGACAGTGCGTTTGGCAGCAGAGGCTAAAGAGATTCAAATTCAGACAAGACTAGATGCTTCCGTGGGGAAAGTTTTGGGTGATTCCGGTCGTTTACAACAAGTAATCTGGAATCTGTTATCGAATGCCGTCAAATTCACTCCTGAAGGAGGAAAAATTGCTATTCAACTAGAACGCATTGATACTCAAGCTCAGATTACTATCAGCGATACAGGTAAGGGGATCAGCCCTGACTTTCTCCCTCATGTATTTGAATATTTTCGTCAGGCTGATAGCACAACAACCCGGAGGTTTGGTGGCTTGGGGTTAGGGTTAGCAATTGTTCGTCATCTGATAGAATTACATGGTGGCATGATTTGGGCAGAAAGTTTAGGGGAAGGTCAAGGAGCTATTTTTACAGTCAGGCTACCACTCATCAAAAAAGATTTAACCCCAAAACAACAGATAAACATTGATGCTTTAAATGCCTCTTCTACAACTGAAATCTTTACAGGCATCCAAATCTTAGTTGTGGACGATGATGATGATACCCGTGAGTTCCACACATTTGTACTAGAACAGGCAGGAGCAAGTATAATTGCTGTGGCATCCGCAAAAGAAGCACTGCAAGTCTTGGCAGAGTCAGAACCAGATATTATGCTCAGTGATATTGCAATGCCAGAGATAGATGGCTATATGCTGATGCGCCAAGTTAAAACATTGCAGGCCAAGCAAGCTAAACAGATTCCTGCGATCGCTCTAACTGCTTATGCTGGAGAAATCAACCAGCAACAAGCACTCGAATCAGGATTTCAAAGGCATCTATCCAAACCCATCGAACCAGAGGAGTTAGTCAAGGCAATTGCAACTTTGATTGGCAGGAGTGAGAATGGCTGAGTATTCCGTTGCTTTGCGTAATTTTTGGTAATGGGATGCTGGTTAGGGGGAGACAGAAGCTTTTCCTGCTTGATGAGTTAGAAATGCAGCATCAAAGGGTTTAAGGTAGCTGACATTTAGAGAATGAGTGGGTAAATTGTTAGAGTTGATAGCTATAGATTCGCCACTATTGTTAGTAGCTATTTGAGTGTCACCGATTCCAGGTAATAAAGCAATAGAAGCAACAATGAGTACAGAATCTATCAATATAGAGAGTTTCATCTGATTATTTTTATTGAAAGTAAAATGTAATTAGTGTTCTTGAGTAATAGAATCTTATTTTTTACCAATCTCAACTTCCTGCACTCAGATCACCTGATCGGTTGATTTATTCTTCACCCATTCGGGTTACTCTGACTTTTTATTTGAAAAAGTCCCTTCGTTTACATGAAGGTATAATCGCATCAGGATACTGGAATTATTTTACACAACTCCTTAAATAGCAAGTTAACTACTAAAAGTGTAAGTAGGTAGGCACAATTAAACCAAACTATGTAAACTGATGTAAAGTGCCCTCAATGATTTAAAAATAAGCTTTTAAACGATTTACATTTCTTAATGTAGTTGTGTTTTTTAGCGTCCACCTACTTAGCTCAAAGGATTAATTTGTCGTGCAGGTCAGTGACATTCGGAGGCAGCAACTCTTGCTTTGACCCACCTTGGAGATACTGATAGAGCGTCTCGCGGCTGATATTATATTCACGGGCAAGCGCCGCTTTTTGCTCGCCTGCTCCTACGCGATGCCGCAGCGTTGCCACTTGATCCGGTGAGAG
>CAZZZY010000095.1:0-9431 GCA_964658545.1 uncultured Acetobacteraceae bacterium
TTTCTTTAGCTTGAGCATTGCTAATTTTGCCCGTTTCAATGCGAGTGATGATATCGGCTAAATTGGTGGGAGTCAGTCCGATTTCAGTAATACTGAGTTTTTGTTTATTAAGGTGGGCAGCAATATCTTGAGTAATCCAGTTTGCAGCAGCTTTGGGATTTGCTCCAGATGCGATCGCAGTTTCAAAATATTCCGTTACTGGACGATCTTCAGTCAACACTCGCGCATCGTAAGCCGAAAGCCCCAACTCATTTTCATAATGATGGCGTTTTTGGGCTGGTAATTCTGGTAGTTCGCTACGCCATTGCTCTAATTGGGCATCTGTCACCTCAATTGGTGCTAAATCTGGTTCAGGGAAGTAGCGATAATCGCTAGAACCTTCCTTTACCCGCATACTACTTGTGCGTTGAGCGCCTTCTTCCCACAGCCGAGTTTCTTGGATAATGCGATCGCCTGCTTCGATGGCGGCAATTTGACGCTCAATTTCGTAGTCAATCGCCCTTTGGATGGCGCTGAAGGAGTTCATGTTTTTAATTTCTACCTTGGTGCCAAATTCCTTCCGTCCTACTGGACGCACAGAAATATTGACATCGCAGCGCAGAGATCCTTCTTGCATGTTGCCGTCACTTACGCCGAGATACCGGACAATCCGGCGCAACTCTTCGGCATATTCAGCAGCTTCTAATCCAGAACGCAAGTCAGGTTCCGAGACAATTTCTACTAACGGTATACCTGCGCGATTGTAGTCTACCAAAGAATAGGAAGAACCGGAGAGGCGGTCACTGCCGGCGTGTACCAATTTTCCCGCATCTTCTTCCATATGCAGACGTGTAATCCCAATGCGTTTTCGAGTGGGATTTCCTTCAGCATCTACCAACTCAATTTCTAACCAACCATGTTCTGCGATTGGTAGATCATATTGAGAAATTTGGTAATTTTTGGGTAAATCAGGATAAAAATACTGTTTCCGGTCAAACTTACTATATCGAGCAATTTGACAATTCAGTGCCAAACCAGCTTTGACAGCGTATTCTAATACTTTTTCATTGAGTACAGGTAAAACCCCAGGTAAACCCATACAAACTGGGTCAATGTTAGTATTTGGGTCAGCACCAAATGCTGTAGAGCTATTAGAGAAAATCTTGGTGTTGGTACTCAGTTGACAATGGGTTTCTAGACCAATAATCGCTTCATACTCGGTTTTTACAGTCGTAGCAGTCGTCATAATATCACTAATTTCGGCATAATCCTTGTAGTGGTACTATTGTAGCGGCGTATTGAGTTGCCCTGAAGACGGTTCTTTGGGTGAGTAATGCTTACCCTCATCGGCTTGAAAAGGAAGGGCTTTATGTATTCAGGACAATCCAGACCTGATATGGCATTAAATATATCTGGTCATACCCAATTATTCGCCGTCCTGGAATTCTAGAAAAACTTAGTCAACTAACACCAAACCAACAAGTTATTATTCTCCACGAACCTAGAGAGGTCAGAGAGTTTTTGCAAAACATTTTCCACTAAGAACTTCCAAAAAATAAAATCACCAACAAACAGGAATAATTATCATTATGATAGAAGGAGCTTTAGTATTAATTTTACCACTGATGCTGATTTAACTTCTGCGTATGCATATAAATTATGCAAACCCAATATTTGCCAAAGTTTCTGCTTGAGCATTGTTGTGTGCTGAAAACAATTGCAAATTAAGGCTTTGAGATTCCTAGCTACCTGAAAATTACAACTTAGTTGGTCTAAAATATAGCGCTAAGTGTTGACAACCTATTAATAATCGAATAACAAGGTGGCAGCAGCATTAAAAAAAGCGTTAGTGACATTCCTACCTAGAAACTAATTAACGTCCTTCATTAAACTTCATACGGATAACATCATTATGCCAGAAAATACGGATAACCAAGCTTCTAAATCAGACAATCAGACTGTTGCTTATAAAGAACGCCTCAATTCTTGGGCGATCGCTCGTCTGCTTCCTAATACACAACGGGAGATTGTTGCACGCTTCCGCAGCCGTTCTGATGCCGATGGCTATATGCGACACCTTCCCCAGGAAATACCAAATGCTTCCTATATGGTTGTTTTTGATTGTCAACGCGAAGCATCTGTGATTTAAAGTCTAGTTGTGGTTGCAACTCTTTTGACACCATAGGAGTTAAATTTTGGGACAGAGGAGCGATCGCTGAAATTCTTTGAGTGCTTGTTGCTGAAGTCGAGTAACAGCCAACTTCATCCAAATGTCTGAATTGTCTTGGAGTTGGGCTTTTCTGGTATCAGATTAAGTTACCTAATTTATCCCCAATTTCATTTTTTGGTCGGGCACGGGCTGGGGCAATGGTGTCTAGCACCCACGAGTATATTGGTGAAAACACTCTTATTCGGTAATGAAATTACCGAGTAAGAGTGTTTTAGAATTTAGCTACAAATGCTTATAGCTCACTTAGTTTTCTGGATCGGGCTTATTGATAATGACCCCGAATCCATACACGACGGTGATTTCTTCTTATCCAATGCCCAGGTATCCACCGCCCACGTCTAGCTAGCAATAATGTTCCCACTTGTGGTTTTTGAACTTCCGGCTTGACAATTACTGATTGTACTGATGCAAGGCTAGGCATGGAGGCAACCAACAGAGGTAAAGCCACTATTCCTGCAATAATCCTGTTCATGAATCTTTTTCCTTTATTGGACTCTTGTAATTAAGCCAGTTATTTTTTTGACTTAATTATGATGAATTTAAGTAGATTAATTCATTAATTAACAGTTTTGTTTTTTTTAAGACTTTATTTATATTTGTGTCAATGTTGTGTTATTACTATATCTTTTGTGTGTACATTCAATTCCGATAAGAGCGCCATTTACCCACCAGAGTTAATCAGCAGTCAACAGGGCGTATATACCTGTTGAGGGCAGGGAGAATGGTAGGCATTTCGGATAATATCACTATGAGTAATAATTCCTAATAGCTTCCGACCTTCTGTAATCGGCAAGGCAAGCAGTTTAGGTGATAATGATTGAGTAATGCAGGACATAAGCCAGCGTAGCTGTGGGAATTGCTGTTACTGGCTCTGGGGTGATAATCTCGCTGATAGTTGTATTTCCACCTAAGTGCTGGAATCAAAATTTAATTGCTGCTAACATTCAGAGCTTGTGTGTCAAAGCTGGAATGAAAAAAATTCAAAAGTCAAGTCATCACCCAAGAGAACTTTTTTAGTGATGTAGAGATTTAGGCAAGAGATCAATTTAGTAGTTAAGCTTCGTCTACAGAATGAGGCTTTTTGCCATCTAGCAAAGCACTAACAGTCATATCGCCCATCACATTAATTGCCGTCCGGCAGCGATCTAAAAACCAGTCTACAGTCAGCAGTAAAGCAATGTACTCCTTGGGTAAGCCAACGGAATTGAACACCAGTGTCATTGTCACTAATCCCGCCTCTGGAATTCCGGCTGCACCAACAGATGCAAAAATCGAAGTGAGAATCACAACTAATTGCTGTCCTAAATTCAAATGTAATCCTAAGACTTGGGAGATAAATAACGCAGACATGGCTTCGTAGAGGGCTGTGCCATCATTATTGAAATTTGTGCCAACTAAAGCGCCTAAAGATGAAGAAGATTCTCTTAAGCCAATTTTACTCTGCAAAACTTCAAAGGTAATGGGCATTGCGACCGTTGAGGAAGCAGTGGAAAAAGCTGTTAAGAGGGCATCAGCTCCGCCAGCCAGAAAGTTGAGAGGGTTAACCCAAGAACCGAGTTTGACTCTGGTGATGTAATAAATAGCTTGTAGTAATAGTCCCAAAAGGACTGCCAGAACGAAGGCACCTAATGTTTGAAACGGTGCGAAGCCTTTCTGAGCAATAATTTTAGCCACAACCCCAAAGACCGCAAAGGGGACTAGGGCAATTACCCAGTTGAGAATACGAATTACAGACTCGAACAAAATCCCAATGACATCCTCAATTGGCTGATATCCAAGTTTGCCTGCGGCGATTTGTTCAGATTTTAATGCCCGGAGGACAATGCCAAAGGAAAGGGCAATGACAATTAATTGAATTACATTATTATCCACCAGTGGCTTGAGGATAGCTTCTGGCACTGCACCTTTAATTAGTCCCCAAGGATCGAAACTTTGATTAGTGATTGTCCCTTGACTACCGGAAAAAGTTAAATGGCTCCAAGTCCCAGGATGGAGAACATTTGCCACTAATAGCCCAATCAATATGGCTACTGTAGTATTAGTTAAAAGTATTACCGCTAGCCGTCGCCCTGCTGTACCAGGAATATTCGTGGTTAAGAAAGTGTGCAGTACTGCCATCAAAATCAAGGGAGTAGCGAGGGTACTTAAAGCTTTCAACACCAATTCTGAGGGGACTGCTAAGTTAGTAATCAGGGCGGCATTGTTGGGACTGGGGTTTCCTGCACCGAGTGCGATTCCTGAGCAAACTGCAAGACCCAAGGCGATAACAATTTGCATTGTCAGAGGAATACGCCCCAACCAATGACGGTTTTTTTGTGGTGAAGTCACGTCTTCTATCTTACTCATGCTAGCTACAGTGGAAGTGATGTAACTATTAAAACACTACTTGTAACAAAGACCCGCTCTCAATTCCTTTAAGTCAGATTCAGAGGGGACAAGTTATAAGGTAAAGGATTGGGCTTTACCCTCAATGAAATTAAACTGCTACTTGGCCAATAGAGTAGTAACAAGTAACATGGAAAAGAATATATCTATATCCAACCCATAAGTTTAATTACTTATTTTTAAAAGGGAGTTGAGTTAAATGTCAGATCCAAATTTTGCAGAGCAAGCAGGAGACTTCGGCGTTGATGCAGCCATCGATACAACGGCAGATAACCTGATCAACCCAATTCTTGACGGTGTAGCTTCTCACATTCCTGGCGCTGAGGGATTTGAGCAAATGCTAAACACAGAAGTTGACCAAGTTATTAATAACGAGATCAACACTGAAGTTAACAAAGGCGTAGGTGGAATTAGCCAAGACGCGGAAAATCTGTTTAACAGGGAATAAGTTATCGTTGTCAGGGTTGCTTCTACTTGGGTAGTAGATTGACGGCGCTGGGTGGCTAAGACTTCCGAATCGATGAAGCTTTGGACACCAATACTAACACGGTCAATGGAGTGCGATCGCAACAGCTTTAACTTGTCCTCAGTTGCGGTTTCTGGCGAAACTTCCACAGAAATAGAAATTTCCTGTAACTTTGCACCCATCGTATTTTCAGCAATATTAAGAATAGTTCCGAGGTGCTAAATAGGTAATTGGGTAGGAGTACCGCCACCAATAGCGAACCTAGCAAATGACACATCACCCAACACCGCTTTCATCCGTTGCGCCTGTCGCTGTACTGTGCGGACATATTAATTAATCATTCTTTGATGGGACATAAACCCGCGCTCTGGAGGGCACAGCAGGGCTGTGCCCCTACGACATATCTGGTTAAAAAAAAACATATTTTGTATTTCGTGTCAATGCATAAGTCCTATAATTAATTCAGTTTAGTTACTTAATGTTTTAAAAAATACTGGAGATTATCAAATGACTGAATCTCAAAAAATTACTCTCCCTTTTCCGACAAATGAAGCAGGAGAATTAGTTATTCCGACAACACATTACAACAAATTCCATGTACCTCTTGCTTTTTTAAATAACTGCGGAATCTGGGAAGGTACTGCAAAACGGGTGAATACTGCGGGGGAGTTAATAGATGAACACTTAGTTCGGGTTGAAATTGAGGTTGATGGTTCGCAATATGTTCAAACTAACACTGTCCGTATCAATACCCCAAGAGAAGTAACGGCTAAATATTTTGGTCATTTCAGCGATGGTAAACTTGTTTTTCCACTAACAGATGAAGTTTATACTTTGGGAGGAGAAAAAGCATCGGGCTTTTCGGGAATTGCTTGGGCTGTAACTGATGATTTGATTGTTTATCGGGGTAGTAGAAATGTAAATGGTTGTCAAACATACTACAATGAATTAACTGCTTTAGTAGATAGCAACCATCGAGTGCGAACAACACAGGTTTACGAAGATGGGATTTATAAGCTGATTACGGCGATCGATGAAACAAAGATTCAATTGCCTCCTACCTCCTAAAGAATTATTTGCTCAACCATTCCTGCCATTGTTGAGCAGCTTTGTCCCGTTCTGCCTCTGGCGCTGTGGCTATCGACTTAAGTGGAAATTATTTATTCTGTAATGCGATCGCACATCCTCGACAAAACTAAGGAGCAACCGAGGAAGGGTCTACACTTGGGCAATTCTTTAGACAATATCTCACCCTACCTCTATCAACTAGTTATGGGGTTATCTGATTGCCGACTTGTGAATCACTAAATTGTTAATTTGTCAATATCTACTGTCTACAACTTAAAGTCTAATCTGAGAATCAAGTCCTCAGCTAAACTAGAGACTATACAAACCATTTCTAATTACTAGTACAGCACGGCGAAAATCTGCCTAATTTTAATAAGAGGCAAAATCCCTTTGTTAGTCTGGTTAATTGAGATGGAATCTGGATTTCCGCCGTGACGGACTAGTTGCTATGTCTTTCGCTCTCCCAGGAAATCTAGTTAAAGGGTAGAGATAATTCGTCAGCTACCGCGTCTGTCAAGTCAACCACTACTACAAAAGTGGCTTAGGAGTTTAGGCATTGTGACACTAAGTTAGTCTTGTTGCCCATAATAATAAAAGTAACCCTCCAGCAATTTCCCGTTGTACTCTATTAGTAAATCGTAATTATATTTTTAACTATGGCTATGCAAACACTACCTCCACCAGAAGTCTATCAAGGTCAGTTTGGGGAATTTACAATTACTCCAAGCGATCGCACTGGCGTAATTATCTACCGCGCCGGATTAATGGTATCAGCACTGAGCTTTGCTATAGGCAGCGCTTTGATTTTGTTCAACAATAACCCGACTGTTGTAACTGCACTTACACCTTTATATGCTTGTTTTAGTCTCGCTCTTGGTGTAAGTTTATTCACCATTCATATCTATATGGCATCACTGCACCGAATGTTGCAAATTTTTTGGGCAATCGGTAGTATAACATCAGTGATTCTGGGAATCTCTAGTAGTGAACCTTTGGCTCTCACTGTTTACAATCAGCCTGTTACCTTATTCGGAGTTGGTTTTCTCTTCGTTGCTTTGACAGGTATTTATTTCAAAGAAGCTTTTTGCTTCAATCGCCTAGAAACCAAAGTATTAACCCTAATAGTACCGCTACTGTTGTTAGGACATTTGGTGGGAATTCTACCAACTCAGGGAGAAAGTGTCTTATTAGGAATTTGGGCGACATTATTTTTAGTGTTTGCGCTGCGAAAAACAGTGCAAGCAATTCCTGCTGATATTGGAGATAAGTCTGTATTTACTTACTTGAAAGAACAACGTTTAGCTAAGGTTTAATGCAGACAAAAAATCGTCGGCGTCAAAAATTTCCAAAAATCAAACTAATAAAACGCCAAGAAATGTGGACAATTACGGCTCAGGGCTGGGCGATTGTGATCGCTTCGATTACTTATTTAATATTTTTCACTATTACTCATGTACACTCATTTCTTGCCGTGACTTCCCCTATCAAATCAGCAGAAGTATTGGTTGTTGAAGGATGGCTACCAGATTATGCCATACAACAAGCTTTAACTGAATTTAAAAACGGTTCTTATCATCTAGTAATTACCACGGGAGGCTCAATAGAAAAAGGAAATTATCTTAGCGAATACAAAAATTTTGCAGAAGTATCAGCCGCCACCTTCAAGAAACTCGGTTTAGAATCAGAGAAGGTGGTAGCTGTGCCGACACCTATGGTAATTAAGGATCGTAGTTATGCATCTGCTGCTGAATTTGATCGCTGGCTATCTAATTCCAATTTAAAGCTACAATCAATTAATCTTTTTTCTTTAGATGTTCACACCCGTAGGAGTTGGTTGCTTTTCAGAAAATTACTTACTCCTACCGTCAAAGTTGGTGCGATCGCTGCGACAACACAAGATTACGATCCAAGCAAATGGTGGAATTCTAGCCAAGGTGTGCGGACAATTCTGGATGAAGGCATCGCTTATATTTATGCGCGGTTTTTGAATTGGAAAGCCTAAAAGTAATAGTTCATAAAAATTCTCACGAATTATTTAGGATCGATATATTACTTTTCCAGGATTTGTAATAATGCTTGTCGATAAATTGTTAGACCCTCTGCATTCAGATGATCGCCATCACTTGTCAAATTACCTTTAAGAACATTATTTTCGTACAAGGGTGCTAGTCCTGCTGCTGCAACTGGCACTTTTTCTGTTTCAGCAACTTGATTAATCAGGACATTAATTCGCTCAACTTTAGAAAGTGGGGCTGCTACAGTTGGATCTAAACTGGCTGCAACTGTTGAATAAAAAGCCGGAATCAGAAAAATCTCTTTATTTCCCATTGTGCGGACAAGTGCGATCGCCTCTTGCAGATTTTTGCTAAACAACTCATCACTAATTTCATACCAAGCATCATTTCCACCTATGGCAATAATGGCTTTTTCGCATTTAACTTTGGCAGGAATTAAACTTTTCAGTTGTTCTAGTAATGAAGTTGTACTCAGACCATCTAATCCAAAATTAAAAGTACCACTTCCAAGGGTATTACCAAGTTCAGCCGAAATAGAATCTCCAAATAAGCAACCTGAGAACTGTTTATCTTGGGCGGCGAATATTTGATATTGCAGTGCAATTTTCCCTAAAGGTGAAGAACTTACACTGTCCTTTGGAGGTATATCAGCAGAACTAAAAGATGAATTTGCCATGCTGATTAGCTGGGAAGCTTTTGACACGTTAACAACTAGTTGATTACTGGGATAGGCTTCTAGAAAACTTGTTATTCCTAGACCTTCTGGTGATTTTGCTCCTAAGATAATGGCAGCTCGTAGTGCTTGTATACTAGCTTGATCGCTACGGGCGATCGCTTGAGAAGCAAAAGATAAAATTTGCTTGCCCATTTCTGTATTTACCAGCTTATCTAAAGCCACAATATCAAGAGACATTTTCACTTGAAGAGCATCTTGGAACTTCTGTTTCTCCTTGGCACTGAAATAACCTAAGAAAGATTGCAAATCAGAAGAAACCTTTTGCTTTTCGGCATAGTTACGGATATCTGCCACCGGGAGCGATTGCTCAAACAATCCGTATCTGAAAGTAACTTTCTCAGCAGCCAAACTCGGCAACGAACCAAGACAACTATGCAGCAGTAAAAATATTAAGCACCCAAATAGGCTTATTAAAAGACGATAGAAATATTTCATCACATAAAATAAGAAGATAGTCCAATAGTTAATAGTCAAGAGTCAAGAGTCAAAAGTCAAGGGGGAAAGACAGAGGGGCAAGGGGAAGAATTAAAATAATTCGTAATTCGTAATGAC
>CAZZZY010000095.1:9531-12728 GCA_964658545.1 uncultured Acetobacteraceae bacterium
ACACTCCACATCAACAGCCAAGCCTAATTTGGGAATACTGAATCTAGTAGGTGTGAGGATGGAACGGTGGTAGAAGAAGGCGCATATTGGCTAGCTTGGACGCAAATTTCTGGAGTTGGCCCGGTATTACTGCGACGACTACAACAGCATTTTGGTACGCTGGCGACAGCTTGGAACGCTACCAAGGTACAGTTGGGAGAAGTAGAGGGTTTTGGTTTTCAAACATTAGAAAAAGTAGTACAACAGCGATCGCGTTTGCACCCAGAACAACTATTGACTAAGCACCAGCAGGAAAATCCTCATTTCTGGACACCAGCAGATGCAGATTATCCCCGTTTACTGCTGGAAACTCCAAGTCCACCGCCGATTTTATACTATCGCGGTGAAGTCGATCTCCAAGAAAATCTCGGACAAAAACCGATGGTTGGAATTGTCGGCACACGCCAACCTTCAGAATACGGTATCCGTTGGACTCGCCAAATTAGTACAGCTTTAGCTAAAAATGGCTTTACAGTTGTTTCTGGTATGGCAGAGGGAATTGATACAGAAAGTCACATCGCCGCCATGAAAGCAGGTGGACGCACGATCGCAGTTTTGGGGACTGGTGTAGATGTCATCTATCCACATAAAAATCGGGATTTGTACAAGCAAATTTTGACGGCTGGGTTAGTCGTGAGTGAGTACCCCACAAAAACCCCACCCGATCGCACGCACTTTCCCCGCCGCAACCGGATTATTGCAGGTTTATGCCGCGCCATCCTGGTAATGGAAGCGCCGATCAAATCTGGTGCTTTAATTACAGCTACCTACGCCAATGAATTTGGCAGAGATGTCTATGCACTACCTGGGAGACTGGACGATTACCCGTCCCAAGGGTGCTTAAAGTTACTAAGTCAAGGAGCTTCTTTCATCCTCAAGGAACTAGATGAACTATTAACAATGCTAGGAGCAATACCACAAATTGATGGAGTCGAGGCTTCCACAGCGTCAGAACAGTTAAGTTTGCTTGATTTACCACCAGAATTGCAAACTGTAATGAATACGTTCGCCGCAGGTGTGTCAGAGGCACTCGCTAGTGATGCTTTACCCTTCGATTTTATTGTCCAACAAACCGGCATGGCGGCTGGCTCAGTTTCCGGTGCTTTGTTACAGTTGGAACTTATGGGTTTAGTTTCCCCACTGCCAGGAATGCGGTATCAAAAAAGTTAAGTTCAGTAAGTATAGTAACATAAATAATTAAAGGTTTGTAGTGAACCAATACCTTTGCCAAAATAAGAGCCTAGAAAAATTTTGGCAAAACTGGCAAAATTACCCATACATAAGCGTTTCGCTTAAAAGGTAGTTTGTCATCTCAAACCCTTATACTGCGGTCAATACGTTAAAAAAAACCTTGTGGAAAACCTGAAAGGAATTTTTAGAACTTATTGTTTTTCACAAACCGAGCGAGAACAGCGAGTTAATAGTGAAAGCGTCATCAACTCACCCTCGTAAATTGGCGAAGGTATTGGTGAACACGAACAGCTTCCTGTAGAGAGGGCTGGAGCCGCTCACCACGAACTAATTTCCATGTTTTTTACATTAGATAACATACCTTGATTAATAACACAATACAGTTCAGTCGTGAAAAAATAACAGAACTCGGTAGAAGATATTTGGTTACAACTAAAAACAATCATTCAAGAGTTTCATTTTGATATGAATGCCGATGCTTTTGGGGTTGAATTGTCGTCGGATTGAGGCCCTCTATGGCGCGAATTACTAGTGTTTGTAGGTAAATTGTCTCCACTCATTCGAGGTGAGTGCCCCGTGCTTAAACAGATCCGAGAGGTCGTTGGTATCCGGTGAGTTGGCATCACCCAAAAACACGCCGCCTGGTGCGTACACACCGAAGAGTTCCTCCCAGCTCTTCAGGTCGGACGAATGGGTGTAATTTACGAGGCTTTCATAGGCGTTGCCCTTAGCCAGAGGTGAGATCACGATTTCGGTCAGGGTGTGGCTGAAGTCGTTCTGGTTACTGCCTTCAGTCTCATCGTACCAGATCACGATCGCGCCATTATCCTTGTAAGCATCCGAGGACATGATCTCCGGAATAATCTTGGCAAGAAAGTTGTCACCCTGTGCGACTGCGGCCTGATCACCTGTGTAATGCACCCCATTATAAGTAAAGCCGTTGGTCAATGCGGTGTGCGAGTCGTTGTACTGGTCAGGGGTGATGAGGTTATATTCGCCAACAATGTTGTCAGCAAGATCTCTTGACAACCTCTGCAATGGCTCGTAGTGGGAGACTTCCCGGTTTGAATGGGTCGTGTTGTCACCGCCGTTGGTGTCGGTGAAGAAGAGTTGCCCGTCATGTTTGCACGCGAAGTTATACTGGTTGCTACCGTTGTAGGGGTTGGTGTAAGCGGGCGACGTACCACTGAAACTGGTCAGAGGAACAGTCCACTGACTTTGCGGTAGGACGGTGTTGGTAAGCTGACCCTGGCTGTTGGTGACCAGATCGATATCTTCTTGGTAAGACTTCCAAGAGATACCAGCTTTCTGGAGTAGCCCGCTGAGGTTTTTCGCGTTCTGGTTAGTGCCACCGGGGTTCAGGAAGGGATCATTGTCGTTCAACACGCCGAAGTTATTGCCGGCTTCCTGCCAAATATAGTTTGGCTCGGATGGGTGGATGCTCGGGTTATTGCCCGATGGTGTAGCCAGGACGTTATGGTAAGCACCGGCATAGGAGACGTGAGCGGCATTGCGATTTCCGCGGGTGACGAGGCTGTTCAGATACGGGGCTGCGGGATTGCCTAATATCTGCTGGGGCGCACTTGTGTCGCTGCTTGGTTGCGTGAAGTTGTGGTTCTCCATATCTATGACGAAGATATGTTTGAGCTTTCCGCCGCTTTCGCCCTTTTCCGCTAACGCCACGTGTGCGCTTAGGATACTCCCAGCCACAAACGCAACGGGAAGAAGCACCCACTTAAATAACTGTAGTTGCATTGATTTTTACAAAATAATTGTCAGCGCAATAATAATACTGATATAGGTTTAAGCACTAACTATTAAAGCTTTAAGGATACATTAATGTTTTTCGCTCAATTGCTCTGACCGAAAACGCAGGGGATCAAAAATGTTTGAATGCGTGAATTTTGAATTCCCCGTACCCCTCCGGGGATCTTGCTACGCGTAGCGTCTCGCAGAGAAGGGGTTGA
>CAZZZY010000096.1:0-12727 GCA_964658545.1 uncultured Acetobacteraceae bacterium
CTTCCCTCTCAGCCCTAAAGGGACTGAGTTTCCCGCATCCCACGTATTCCTATGATTTTGGATTTTAGCTAATCCTTCCTTCAGCCGCTTTCACCCCTTCTGCGTGACATCCAATCCAAAATCCAAAATTTAAAATTTAAAATCTTTTGATGTACCCCCTTTTGCTTGGGACAGGAGAAAATAAGAACATATAAGAGCGATCGCCTATATGAGCTACTGCCTTAATCCCCATTGTCCCAAGCCGGAAAATCCTCATAATGTCAAGTTTTGCCGGACTTGCGGTTCTAAGTTACTCCTCAAAGAACGTTACCGTGCTATCAAACCAATTGGACAAGGTGGTTTTGGCAAAACCTTCTTAGCTGTGGATGAAGATAAACCCTCCAAACCACGTTGCGTAATCAAGCAATTTTATCCCCAAGCGCAAGGCACTAACACTCTGGCAAAAGCCGTAGAGTTATTTAACCAAGAAGCGGTGCAGTTAGATGAATTGGGTAAACATCCCCAAATTCCCGAACTACTAGCATATTTTACCCAAGAAGATCGGCAGTATCTTGTCCAAGAATTTATCGACGGGCACAACTTAGCCCAGGAATTAACACATAGAGGTGCTTTTAGTGAAATACAAATCCGGCAATTATTAAATGATTTATTGTCAGTTTTGCAATTTTGTCATACTAGACAAATAATTCACCGCGATATTAAGCCAGAAAATATTATTTTACGTGAGGCGGATGGCAAACTAGTATTAGTGGATTTTGGTGCTGCTAAATCTACCACTGGTACTGCCTTAAATAAAACTGGTACAAGTATTGGTAGTCCAGAATATGTTGCCCCTGAGCAAATGAGAGGTAAGGCTGTTTTCGCCAGCGATATTTATAGTTTGGGTGCGACTTGTATTAATCTATTAACAGTGCGATCGCCCTTCGATTCTTATGATATCAACAACGATACTTGGGTTTGGCAGCAATACTTGCAAACCCCCGTCAGTAATCAGTTGAGTTGCATTCTCAACAAAATGCTAGAAAGCATTCCCATTCGGCGTTATCAAACAGTAGACGAAGTTATCAACGACTTAAATCAACAATCGCCAGTAGCAGCAAAGCCAGCGGCCGCACCAAAACCTATCCCTCAATCCCCACCCACATTTGTATCGCTATCTCCTAGTCAAATTGATCAAGAATTAGAGGAAATGAAGACCCAGTTTTTGGGTAGTAACAAACCTCAAACAAATAAAATACAACCACCAATTCCTACATCTGTGCCTACGAGTAGAAACGAAATAGATCAAGAATTAGAAGAATTAAAAGCCAAATATCTTGGTAATAATAACCCCTAAAATCAATAAAAAATAAATAATAACTATTATCTTCCTCTCTTCCTCTGCGTTCTCTGCGCCTCTGCGGTTCGTTAAAAAAGTGGCTCTGAGTTTCAGAGCCACTTCTAAATCTGTATTTTGAAACTGACTAACCTTTCACAAGATTCTGATACAGAAGTGCAAAAGCTTACTTCTTAGCTTCAGCAATGGGTACCCATTCAGTATGGAAAGTTCCGGGCTTATCAAGACGCAGGTAGGTATGTGCGCCGAAGTAGTCGCGTTGTGCTTGAGTCAGGTTTTGAGGCAAGCGATCGCGGCGATAGCTGTCAAAATAATCCAAGGATGCGCTAAATGCGGGTACTGGAATTCCCAATGTTGCAGCTGTCGCAATCACTTCCCGCCAAGCAGTCTGTCTGTCGAGAATTGTCTGCTTAAATTCGGGAGCTAACAGCAAGTTAGGCAAAGCTGGATTTTCGCTAAAAGCCTTCTTAATTTTATTCAAAAAGCGAGCGCGAATAATACAACCACCTTTCCAAATCCGCGCCATTTCGCCCAGATCCAAATTCCAGTTATATGTTTTTGAAGCTGTAGATAGCAACGCCATCCCTTGAGCGTAAGAACAGATTTTTGAGCAATAGAGAGCATCGCGTACTTTGTTGATAAAGTCCTTAGTTTGCCCGTTATACTTGCCACTGGGGCCTGTGAGGACTTTAGATGCTGCAACCCGCTCATCTTTAATCGAAGATATAATCCGGGCATTAACTGCTGCTGTAATTGTGGGAATAGCAACTCCCAATTCCAATGCAGTTTGTACAGTCCAGCGTCCAGTTCCCTTTTGACCTGCTGCGTCAACAATCAAATCCACCAGGGGTTTATTTGTTTCTGGGTCAATATATGGGAATATATTCTTGGTGATCTCAATCAAAAATGAATCGAGTTCATCGGTGGTATTCCATTCAGCAAACACATCATGTAGCTGATTATGGTCTAATCCAGCAACATTTTTCAGCAAGTCGTAGGCTTCAGCAATTAGCTGCATATCGCCATACTCAATACCGTTGTGTACCATTTTGACATAGTGGCCAGAACCACCAGGGCCAATATAGGTTACACAAGGGCCGTCATCGACTTGGGCAGCAATTTTGTTGAAAATTGGTGATAGAAACTCGTAAGAGCTTCTTGTACCTCCAGGCATCAGAGATGGGCCATTCAGCGCCCCTTCTTCACCGCCACTGACACCCATACCAAGATACCGAAGCCCAGCCGGTTCTAATTCTTGAGTGCGTCGTTCCGTATCTTCAAACCAAGAGTTGCCACCGTCGATAATGATATCGCCTTCGTCTAACAAAGGTTTTAGTTGAGCAATCACCGCATCCACTGGCTTACCAGCTTGCACCATTACTAGAATTTTGCGGGGACGTTCCAATAAGGCGACGAATTCTTCTAGGGTAAAGGCGGCTTTGACGTTCCGTCCTGTAGCACGCTGCGCCATGAACGCATCCGTTTTTTCTCGGGAGCGGTTGTAAACTGCAATTGGGAAGCCATTGCGCTCCACGTTGAGAGCGATGTTCTCACCCATAACGGCTAATCCAATCACACCAAAGCTTTGTAGTGTCATAAAAAATTTCTGGCTAACTCTTGCAGATCCTTTTACTTTAAGGGTAGTCCGATATTTTCCCTTCTCCCCTAAAGAAGACCTTAAGACTTGAATAAAGGGCAAAAATCCACAACTAACATAGTTAATTAATTTTAATTTGTATCTAAATCAACAATTGACTGGCAAAATTTGCAAAATTGAAATAGTCAAAAGACGCAGTAAGGAGTAACCAAATAATGCTGGCGTATGTCCTAGCTTTGGTGGTCGGTCTTGGTAGTTTAGCCATCTACATATCAGCTTTCTTTTTTCCAGAAATCCACCGCAAGAATGATTTTATCTGGAGTGGTGTAGGACTTTTCTACGCTTTAGTCTTATGGGTGTTTGCACCACGCATTACCGGAGGTTTGTTGCTGGGTCATGTTGCTAGTGTGGCTCTTTTGGTCTGGTTTGGCTGGCAAACTCTATCATTACGTCGCCAACTGACCCCCTTGGCACAACAAACCCAAGTACCTAGTGCTGAGACGGTGAAAACTGGCATTCAGGAACAGGTGAATAAGCTCTCGCTTCAGGAAAGATTGGGTCAGTTGCAAAAAGGTCTTGGTAACACCTTCAGTGGCGTGAAAGACAAGGTGCAAAAAACTGGGAGTAAAAAACCACCCACAACCCCCAAGCCTGAAGATATTACCTCTGTTCTGGCAGAGCAACCTGTTGTTGAGATTATCGATAAAACTATTGTCATACCAGAACAACTAGTAGAGGAGATAGTTAGCACTGACACCGAAGCCAAAATCGAGAGTGTACCGGAAGCAATTCCACCACATCCCCCATCTCCTGAATTGGTGAAAGCAGCGCAAGCAGATTTGGAAATTGAGGACAAGCAACCGATTCCCGTAGAAGAAATTGCGCCGGATGCGGTACTCGCTCCCCCAGCAGAAACGCCACCGGAAGCAATACCACCGAATCAAGCTAGTTGAATGCAGTGAAACCCAACGTCAATCTAATTATGATATTGGGTTTCACTCAACTTGCTTTTAATACCAAAGAAGCAAGCCAAGATTTAGATGAAATTTTGGATTATCTTCCAAAGAAGCTCCTTTTTGAAAGATAAAGCTTGCTGGAATGCCCATTAAATCGTTTGCCTGTTGACTGCTTAACTGCCCTCTAATTTCCCAAGCTAGTACAAATGTTTCAGAAGGAGAATTGCTGCTAGGGGGTAGCTGAAGATAACTTGGTACTTTACAAACATCCTCTAAATAATATCGGCTGTTTGATGGTACAATAAGTTCGGATTGGCTAAACCAAAGGCTGCTTAATTAGCTTAATAGTTAAGTGACAGCTAATATAAACTGCATGTGCTTTTGGTGAGCCTGATCGTTTAGTGGTGTCTCGTCACCAACCGCTAGAGCATCTACTGAGTATAGTTTTGTTGTGTTGCCGACAATTTTACCCAAGTTAGGATCATAGATTTAATCAGGTATCAAACTTTGTTTGAGGTTTCTTGTCCTACACGAAAACAACAACCGAGAGTTACAGGTTATTTAATCCACGATCCTTAGCATCATAGGCAGTTGGGTTTTTCAAAAAATATTGTATCTACCAGCTATTTTTGTAGTAGAGATTGCAATTTATCACTTTGGGTTGCTGACAGCAGGATTTTCTGAGTATGATTTATTATGCGTCTGCTTTCCCAGATTTTTACTAACGCCTCACTTTTTTATCATTACGAGGGTTTGCGCTGTTATGTTTAGTGTGTAACCTGGCTATTTGTGTATTTACTAGCGATCGCTAGTAATATTCCTAACAGCCGAGTTATCTCACTTGTACTTGCCAGGGCCAATACCTAGACTAGCACCTGTTTTTGGTGTGGTTGGGTACAACAATATTCCATGTCGTGTAGTAATTACTGAGTTCTCAGCATATTTACTATACTTGCATATCTTTGCAAAAAACATTCAGTACCTGAGTAAGAAAGGGTGTGGACGATGATACTTAATTTTTGTAAAGCTCTGCAAACTTTAAAGGAAATATTTCGTCAAAATTTCTAGTTTGTTGTTATACATATAATTACTGCCTGCCCCATTGCTACATAGGTATTGCTTCTCACATAGCAACCGCCCCTCTAGAGAGTCTACAAATGCTTAAACCCCTTTTGCTGTCAGGATGGTTCCGCGCGCAACCATTTCTCAATTACGTTGTCGTTGTAATACTGATTGCACCCTTGCTAGGGGCATCGGGTCACTCAACCCCAGTCAGATCAGAGGTAGCTAAACTAACTTCGATGACTGGAGATTCTGACTCTGTATCAAAGGAAATAGCTGTAGCCGGGGAACCTGAGATAGCTGAAATATTAAAAACAGATCAAAGCAACTCTTTAACAGAAAAAGTTGACTCTGTGCCCACAAAAAAGACTGCTGTCCAGGAACCGCAAGTATTACCAACGGATAAAATTGAGTCTTCGGCTCAAGCAGATAGTTCTGTGTCAAGCAGCGATTTAACTGTTCCTGATACTTTGGCAGCAGTTGAACTCGCACCATTAACAGATGTTCCTGTTAGTCAGCTTAATTTAATACGAAAACTCAAAGCTGCTAATATCAAGTCTTTGAAAGCACAAGACAATTCTCTTTCTAGAGAGAAGTCTTTTACTAAATCATTGACAGCAACTCAAATAGCACCAACTCTGAGAGAATCCCAACCAACCACAACGACAGAAACACCAGTTGATGAGTCCCAAGCAGAACAAATAGATCCCATAGGCAGTCCTCATCCTATTCCTTGGAAATGGATTACGGCTACTCAAGAGGCAATTGCTTCCAAGGGTGGTTCTGGAGTGCGCCACTACCGCAGCGTACCTGTGGTTTCTCCAGATGGGAAATATGCTGTTTATAGCCGGGTGCAACTAGAAGTAAAACCCGAAATGTACAACAGTCGTGTCACCAGCGTTTTGTTTGTCCAAGATATGCAAACCAAGAAGTTATGGGTGATGGCTTCAACTACTCCTGTTAGCGATCCTTTATTAAAGGTAAAGACTGTAAAGGCGGCATCATCAGAAGAAACTGATACAAATGGTAAAATTGGGGTATTAGTTCCAGTTAGTTGGTCGGAAAAAGGCGATCGCTTCTTAGCACGCAAGTTTGAAGGTCTATTTAATACAGGTGACTCTACAGATAGTGCAGTGATTTGGGATCGACAAAAAAATCAGGCTAACACGGTTGCTCCTATTAATCAGGAAGCAGATCATGAAAAAATTGCAGTATTGTTAGGTTGGAGTAAAAGCCAACCAGATCATGTATTGTTCCGTGCAGGTGAATTGGGTGAGGAAAACTGGCCATTAATGCAAGTTACTAGTGATGGCAAGACTGTTACTACAATAGATAACGATCAGCCGATTACTTTTGGTAAAAAGGTTACGGAAATTTGGGCAGAGCCACAAGTGGCCTACCGATAGGCTATTAAAAGTCTTAATATACTCCCGTTGTTGCTAGTGACGACAACGGGATTTTTTTTATAAATGTGATATTTACCTTTTTTTGATCCCACATTCCGCACCCTAAATTTTCACACAACGAATTTTGTCCGAGTATGATTAGCTGCAAATTTAACTATATCCTAGATAAAAATACTTAAGATGAAAACTATAAAAATTTATTGATCACCTCTTTCCCACTCAGGAATGGCTCCTTTCACCCGGCGGATAGGCAAATTAGCAATTAAAGCTGTCGTTCGTTGGTTGCTTTCTAAGGAGAACTCCAAGCCCTCTGTGTCAATTTCGACATAGCGACAGACTACATCTAGGATTTCTTTCCGCATTTTTTCCAACGTTTGAGGATCTAAATCAGCGCGATCGTGAGCAATCACCAATTGCAGGCGACGTTTAACTTGAGTTCGACTGCTATCAAGGCCGCGAGAAAAAAGTTTTTCTAGAAGTTCAATCATTACGAATAGGTCTGGCGCAGAGACTGGAAAAGTAAGTTAAAGAATCTTTGTCCTGAACAACCTTCGTATACGGGCGAAGATGCTGTCTTGGGACGAGTCGATCTCCAGAAATTCGACACTTTCCCCTTCTAATCTACGAGCAATGTTCTCAAAGGCTGTTGCCGCTAAAGAGGGATTTTCCGCTAACACTAAGGGTTCGCCGCGATTGGTAGATACAATAACACGCTCGTCGTCAGGGATTACCCCGATCAGGGGAATGGCGAGAAGTTCTTGAACATCTTGCACTGACATCATATCATTTGCCTGGACCATTGCGGGTCTGATGCGGTTAATTATTAAATGAACACGCTTGATACCTTGTGCTTCTAGTAACCCAACTACCCGATCGGCATCACGAACTGAGGAAATTTCTGGCGTGCTAACAACTAGCGCTTCTTTTGCTGGGCCGATCGCATTTTTAAACCCGTTTTCAATCCCGGCGGGACTATCGATGATCACGTACTGATACTTTTGCGCTAGGGCATTTACCAGTAACTTCATCTGTTCCGGTGTGACTGCATCTTTGGAGCGATTTTGGGCCGCCGGCAGGAGTACGAGATTGGGTTGGCGCTTATCTTTCACCAAGGCTTGTTCTAAGCGGCACTCTCTGGCCAAGACTTCTACCGCAGTATAGACGATGCGGTTCTCCAGTCCTAGCAGCAAATCCAAATTTCTCAGCCCAAAATCCGCATCAACCAAGGCAACTTGACGCCCCATTTTGGCTAAAGCCATGCCCAGGTTTGCTGAAACTGTGGTTTTACCCACTCCTCCTTTACCGGAGGTAATCACTATAATGCGAGTCATGATAGAAATGCGGTCAATGAGGGTTCAGGAAATATAAAACTGTAAATTGCAGTATAAAGTATGAAGGATCGTATCAAGTATGAAGAAATATCTGATCTCCCTGATTCTGGCGAGGGATAAATATTTTTTGATTGCGATGTTTGGCGACAAGCCGCTTTGCGTCTGGGCTCGGTTGTGTGAAATATACTTATACTTCGTTAGGGAAAAGGGATTAGAGTAGTGTATTCTATCTACATGAAAATCGCTATATTTCATCCTTCATATTCTTCATCCTTTAAGTAAATATTCAGGGCTGCTGATTTATCTTAGTGAATTGGTTTCTAGAAAAATCACTAGCCCTAGCGATGCGAATCCCTTGGGGCGTGATATGTGCCACTTCTGGAGAAAATTGCATGGGTAATTTTTCTGGTGCCCTAGCTACAGCATCTGCGATCCGCAATTGGGTAGGTTCCATTTGCAAAGCCATAATCAGACACTCACGATTGCCTCCAGCCCCAGCATGAGCGATTCCACGTAGACGACCCCAGATGATAATATCTCCATCTGCAATTACAATACCACCTGGATTTACATCTCCCAAGATAATTACTGTACCAGGATGACGAATTTCTACTCCAGAGCGGACTGTTATTTCTAGATAAAGGGCATCTGCCTGGGGTGTAACTGTAGCTTCTGACTCTGTATTCAGAGAAGTTACGGGCTGTAATTGTTCTACAGAATACCCTGATGTGACGGCAGCGATCGCAGTTTGCCGACGACTCGTCGAGACAGATATTAGCCGCAGTTGGCCTTCGCTTAAAGCCTCAGCGAGTTCTTGGAGTTGTCTGGCATCTACTAGGCGGTCTTGTGCCAATAAATGCACAGGAGTATTAGCTACCCGAAAGCGATCGCCTGCATTTAGCCGTTGCCTTATTTGTTGCCAAATATCAGACCAACTGAGTTCTGAGGCAGATACTTGAGATTCCGGGGGCAAAATTAATAACAGTCGTCCATGCTGATTTTTTAACTGGACTTGAGTATTGTCATTGACGCGATGCCCTGATATTGCTGACTCATTAGGATTTGAATCAGTCAGGATAAAATCTGATCCAGCATCGGTATTTGACTCTATATCTGGGTTAGCAGGATTTGACTCTACATCCTCTAAGACAGTATTTGATTTTAAATAAAGGAGGACAGATTTTAACTCCGCATCCGGGGGGATAGGATTTGACTCTAAATCAGAAACAGGAGGATTTACCTCTACCTCCGAAAGGATAGAGTTTGATTCTGCATTAGGAAGTGCAGAATTTGACTTGAGATTGGGAATCGCAGAATCAGAAGTCATGCAGTACTAGCCAAAAGACAAAGGACACTCCGAATAATTACCAATATTAAATCAGCGTCAGTTAAGAAAGTGCGGAGTACACATTACTCCTTTCCCGCCATAAGATTACTTGTATCTTCCTTTGCGTTCTTTGCGGTAGCCGCTTTGCGTCTACGTTAAAAAAATTATCTTCTAGTAGTCTGTCAAATTTAAATTGACGGGTAAGCAGGTTCGTAGTCAGGACTTTAGCCCTTATATTCTAAGCACTAAAGTGCTTACTACAAACTTTTCATTACTAGCTTGACAGACTACTAGCAGGAAGGGAGTAGTTCAGCATTATCATCAGATTCTTCGCCCCGTGGAAACCCCTACATTCATGTATGGGGGTAAGGGGCATGGGGTTTTTGACTCAACACTCAAGATTGTTTCGTCAACCTCTGATAAATTGTCCCCAAGGCATCAGCATCACCGACGTTACCCGGAAACAGCACCACAGGCAAATCAGGAAACTGGGGATGATTGGATGGCGTTAACACCATTGAACAACCAGCTAAAATTTGACCAAGTAAGCGGGCTGAAGTTAAGGCTAGTCCAGTACTTAAGACATCGTTTGAGGTAATGCCACCCTTGCTGATTAAAAATCCTATATCAGATGGTAAACCCCGCACAATATCCATTAATAAACTTGAAACTTTTGCTCCAAACTCCAATCGGGTATTGACATCTTTAAAATTCAGTTCCTGACGGCTAGTATAAACCACTGGTGTTTTGCCAGCCTCGTGTACCACGCGTATTCTTTCCTCAATTTCCATTAACAGTGTCGCAGATTGATTTGCCCCATTATCAAGTAATCGCGCTACATTTACTTCGATTCCCACGGTTCCCTCTACTTGCAATAGCGCCTCTAACTGCTGAGTAGTCTTTTTCACATGGGAACCAACAATTACTGCACCTGGTTTACCTTTTAGCACATACTGCGCCATGTTTTCGGCGGCAATGGGTTGGGGTGGTAAAGCGGCTAAAGCCGTTAGAATACTTGCTGCACTGCGAAACAGAAAGCGTTTCCCTTGACTTGCTGCTGCTAATATGTCTACTGCAAAGCGGTTGAGATCAGCTTGAGTTTCACCATCAACGACAGCGCACTGATTACCATTAAGTTTTAACAAGCGTTCCAAACTACCAGCGCGAATATCGGCTAGGAGAAACCTTTCTACAGCTTCGGCATTAATTCGTCCTTGAGTCTTTTCTTCAACATATTTGGGTAAGTAACTGTGATGGTAGCTGAAGACCGAATCACGGGCAAATTCAGTTTCATGGACTGGGGTGGGGACACCAGCAATAATTAAGTAATGCACGCTGTCGCGGGTGATACGTCCACCCTCAAAAAAAGCTGGGACGAGAAAATGAGCATCAAAAGGGCCGAGTTCTTGGGCGATCGCATCAGTTT
Organism: uncultured Acetobacteraceae bacterium; assembly: GCA_964658545.1. GTDB lineage: Bacteria > Cyanobacteriota > Cyanobacteriia > Cyanobacteriales > Nostocaceae > Nostoc. The sequence goes on from CAZZZY010000096.1 coordinate 10,442, forward strand.
CAATGGGATAGTGTCCCCGCAAAGTAGAATCAGAACGGCTGACAATCAGAAAATCGTCAATTCCTTCAGCATCCAAGGCGATTTTCAAGTTCTGGCAAACTTCTGTGGTGACAGATGCAGCTGACTTTGGCGTTAGCGATCTAGTGTTAGTTAACACAAAGAAAATCGGCGAATCATCCTGCAACCCACTGCGTAAAGTATCCACATCCCAGTGCATTAGCAGCAAGCAGCTGTGGACTGTTTGAGAACCTGTAGGATCGTCATCCAGGACAATTATTTGGGGTTTGTTGCTCATTTAAGTAATCTCTACCTAGAGGATGTTTTAAAAGTATTAGGCAAATGGAATTCGCAACTATACAGGCATTGTCCACCTCCGTGGACTAATCACAATCAAGGGTTTTCTAACCTGGGGAAGCAGAAAAAGTCTCGTGTAGCTGCGACTTCTAGTCGTCCAAGCTAAACATCCACTCAGCCTTTGTGCAATTTTCTGATTTCTGCTTGCACATCGATCGCAATCTGCAATGATTGATTTAGCAGTTGAGCATATTCGCCTGCTTGACTACTAACTTGTAAAGCTTGCAGACTGGCTAAATTATTGACAAATAACTCTTGGTTATTCGCAAGCAGTTTTTTATTATCTCGCAAAATTCGTTCCGTTTTCAGAGCGCGGACTAAATCTTCTCTAATCAGTTGCAGGGCAGCGGTGACTTGATCTCGGTCATGGATACTGCTTTCTACGTTTCCTGATACAGCCAATTGGTCATTAATATCTATGGCGCTAATCAGGTCATGATATTTATCAACTTCATCTAAAAGTATTGTCAGTCCTTCGGGACAGGTTAACTGTCGCCAGAGCGATCGCCCCACTAATATCGGGATTGGCACTAAAATTAGTAAGAGAATTCCGAATTTAATTGAAGATCCAATTGTCGGCAGAATAATAAATGCGTAAATAAAGCCAACAATTATAGGCGTTAACGCCAGCGTCACCAGCATTTCATTCATCAAAAACCCTAATCGCTTCTTGCTATCTCGCAAAACAGAGGGACGGAAAACGTCTTCTGGATCGAATCCAGTCAAACGCCTTAGTTCCCCCTTACTAATTTCCAAGCCTATTAAGTCCGGCTGCACGGCTGGATAACTCCTATGGAAGCCCAAGTTGCGTATTTATTTTAATCGGGTTTGGGAGAGAAGCAATGGGTGGTTACGTATAGTTATGATCAAAAGTAGACTGTGCAAGAATAAAGCTAAAAAAATTTGTACTTATTGGCTGCTGAAATCTCAGTGTCTTTAGACCTGAGAAGCTTAACAATATTTGATTTGCCAAATCGCACCACTTCTACTCAGGAAACCAGTTTTCATCTAAAATCTGTTCTAAAGAGCCAATGGGTATCAAGGAGAATATGTCAATAGCAAGTTGAGAGCGATCGCTTGCTTCTTTCCTTGCGTCTTGATAACATTCATCAAATATTTCTAAAATGTAAGGCTTTAAGCTAGGACTATCTTTAAGAGTTTTTTTAATCTCTCTGCGAAAAGTCCTGATTTCACCTTTCCAATGTCCTTGATTACGTTCTCTTTCATTATCCCAATATTTGAGTTTTAGTAGATGTTCAAGAAGCTTAATTAACAAACTTTCAATTGTTCGCTTCTCCCTTCTACCCATAGTTTCTAATTCTTCTAACAAATTACCTAAATCAACAGAAGAAAATTGTCCAGTGCGAAGTTGGTTTATAGTTGTCATCAACCATAGGTAATAATCTTGGTCGTATAAGGTTTGAGTTGCTGATTGAATTATTGGTTTCACCATACACTAGCCAAACTCCTAAGTAGGTTGGTGTAAATAATTATCGTTGGGATAAGGCAGGGGGTAGGAGGCTCAAAGCTTGGGGAGAAAAGGTTTGAGGCTTGTTTATTTTATTCACACAGTTTGCTTTTATTGTGCCAACTTACTTATAGCAATTTTCAATCTGATGAGGTACAAGTATGCAAACAGACCTAACCCCCTTCCCGAAGGGGGAAAAATTGTACCTCACGCTTGTCGAGAAAGGCTATACTATTTTTTTAATTTAGCTCAATAGAGTTTCAAGTAATTGGAAGCCCAACTTCAGTAAATCGCAAAGTTTTTTTCAAAGGCGATCGCTAACCAATTCCTAAGTACAGTCAAGTAGTAAAAACAACTTTTTATACACAATTCAGGAGTCAGAATAAATCAGTCGGGGATTCAGACCGGCGCAGGAATTGTTGCACCACCAAATTTTCAATTTGGTGGGGGTGCAAAAACGCCGG
>CAZZZY010000097.1:0-12686 GCA_964658545.1 uncultured Acetobacteraceae bacterium
CGTAATTCGTAATTCGTAATTAATAAATACAAGCGTTACGCTTATTAATTATAAATAATTTAACGTGGCTGTCTTTGTTGTGAAAGGACTTGATAGATTAAATACCACAGAGTTATCAGCTTGGGTACAACAAGCTAAAATCCAGGCTAAAGACGGACGAGTTATCGATCGCATTCCACAATTGGCTAAAGCTTATCCTGGTTGGTTTGCAGTTCACATCTGCTGTAAATCGGGAAAAACTATCAGCTTTGGGGATACAGCTTGTATTTTCCCGCTAATGAGCGTTATTAAAACATTTTCTTTACTTTATCTGCTGGAACATTTTGGCGCAGAAACAGTTTTTGGCTGGGTTGGGGTGAAACCATCGGATGCAGCCTTCAATTCTTTAGAACAATTAGTTAGCGATCGCGGCTACCCCCGCAACCCGATGATTAATAGTGGGGCAATCACCTTATCTGATAAATTACCAGGAAAGGATGCTACCCAACGCACTCTTTTATTTTGTCAATGGCTCAACCAATTAGGAGGTTGCCAACTCAGGTTAGATGAGATAATACTGGCTTCAGTGCGATTAACACGTTCAACAGCCAATGAAGCGATCGCAAACTATCTTGCCGAAGCCGGTCATTTAGAAAATATTGAAACAGCACTTGACACTTACGAGCAAATATGCTGTATTTCTGGGCGAGTTGAAGATTTAGCCCTATTAGGAAAACTCCTAGCCTGTGAAAATAGTTATTTACTATCACAAAATCGCCGAATTGTCAATGCTGTGATGTCAACTTGTGGACTTTATGAAGCTTCTGCCGAGTTTGCAGTCACGATTGGTCTACCGATGAAATCAGGGATTGGTGGTGGACTTGTAGCAATAGTACCAGGTGAGGGAGCGATCGCTTGCTACAGTCCTGGGTTGGATAATATAGGTAATCCTGTAGGTGCGATCGCATTTGTTGAGGCTTTAGCGCAAGATTTACAGTTGAGTGTTTTTGCTTAATTCTGGCAGGATTGGCGCAAAATACCTCTCAAACTCTGATTGTTCCGTGTTCTCTATGGTTCAATTTTCCGTTACTTGTGCGTCAGTCCTATTTAGCTAATGGCGTTAATTCAGGAGTTGGCGTTACCTCTGGCTGTGGTTCTAGTGTTGGCGTAATTATTTCTGGTGTCGGAGACTCGATCACCTCTGGGAGAGTGGGTGGCAAACTAGGAGATGGCGCAACTGTTACTTGTGGAGTAGGTGTATTGCTTGTTCGACGGTTAAAAAATCCGCCAAATTTAGGTTTAGTTGGCTGAGGCGTAACTTTTTCAGGTGACGGCGTTGATTCAGGAGTCGGCGTTACCTCTGACTGTGGTTCTGGTGGTGGCGTAATTATTTCTGGTGTCGGAGACTCGATCACCTCTGGTAGAGTGGGTGGCAAACTAGGAGATGGCGCAACTGTTACTTGTGGATTAGGTGTCTTACCAGCCCGGCGGTTAAAAAATCCGTCAATTTTAGGTTTAGTTGGCTGAGGCTTAACTTTTTCAGGTAGCGGCGTTGATTTAGGAGTCGGTGTTACCTCTGGCTGTGGTTCTGGTATCGGAGACTCAATTATTTCTGGTGCTGTCGGTGATGGTATAGCCGTTGGAACTTCCAATTTTGGTTCTTCCGCCTGTGTTTGAGATTTCTTTGGAACTTCAGTTTCAGGAATGGGCTGCTTTTCTAGCTTCGGTTGTACTTGGGGTGTTTTTTCAACAGAAGGTGTAGGTGTGAGTTTATAATTCGGGTCTACAATAGTGCGCACCTCATCTGCTGTCAGTTCTCCTCTCGCAATTTTCGACAAAGTATCTTTACCCTTTGGCTGGAAGTCAATCAATCGGACTGTGGTATTAAAGGCATTTTTGAGAGGATTTCCCTGATTATCGAGAAATTCTAGCTTTATCCAGTTTTTACCAGTTTGGAAGCCTTTAAGATAAACTGCTTGCCAGCGATCGAAAATAAAGCTTTCACCATTAATTGTGACGCGGATGCGCCAATCACTAAATCCTTCGTTAGTGTTTTCCTTCTCAACGAGGTGTAGGGGAGCGTTAGTTAGGTAAAAATCCAGTAAGATTGGCTCTGCCCCGTATTTGCCTTGAGGATTACTGTAAGTTAGCAGAGGGAAATTGCGATCGGGGTTATTGTCGTCGGTTTTGGTAAAAACGTGAAATGTTGTCTCGGCATAAGCGCCTTCATTCTTAAAGCTTTCATCCCAAGGACGAGAGGCAAAGACGCGCAGGGTATGAGTACCTGGAGACAACTCTGGCAAAACCAAGGGTTGATTCAAGTCGTAAACAGGAACATAAGGTTGGTTATCGAGAATTACGTGAAGATGTGGCCCCAGTTGCAATTGTGGATCTTTAAATATTGGTAGATCCTTAACCTGAAAACTGGCTGTAATTTTGTTATTTCGGAAAACTTCATCCGGTCTTGGAGTCACAATTGTCACTTGTGGCTGATAAACTTCCAAACTCTGACGCAGTGCTTGGATAACAGATGGTGGGGAAACTTCCGAAAATTGCTTTGAAATTTGGGAAATCTGGGGAGTGTTTTCTCTATAGCCAGTAGATACTTCCTGGCTATCGGCTTTCTCGCCGCAACTGACCAAGCTTAATACCAGCAATAATGTCATTACCCACCTGAGAATCGGAAACCTCTCAGGGAGAAAATTTTGTAACATCTTTTTCTGCCACGAGTTCATGCGTTGCACCCAGTGTATAGTCTTCGACAATTGACAGATTATTTTCGCTGAAACTGTCCATAGGGAACTATAGCCCAAAAGCTGAAATCTGCCTCATATCCCGAAGTTTTGCTGTGTCTGTCTCAGGAAATTTTAAAATAAGTCATATTTTTTACAGCTTTTTACTTGAGTAATAGCACTAAAAGCTGGAACCCTGGCCTTATACAGCAAAAACATAAAATTTACCAATTGTTATTCTTTGTAAATTAAAATGGTTAATCTATTGACTTTTAGGCAAATAGTTTGAAGTTAAAAGGCAGATAAGGCGGTAATTTCAGCAATATTCCACCAAGTTTGAATTATTGTTAAAATATCTCCAACAAAGTGTAGGTGAAGACTCTATAATTCAACGAGAAACAACTCTCCACATAGGGTCTTCATCGCGGCTTCAGTGAAATTCTGAGTATGCGGTAATGGTTCACTTTGTGGTATTCATGATTCCTCATTCCTTATCAAGAGAGGAGGTCAAATGACAATAAGTCCTCCGGAGCGAGAGGAAAAAAAGGCAAGAGTAATCGTCGATAACGATCCAGTTCCAACCTCATTCGAGAGATGGGCGCAACCTGGACACTTTGACAGATCCTTAGCCAGAGGTCCCAAAACCACCACATGGATTTGGAACCTGCACGCACTCGCCCATGATTTCGATACACATACAAGCGATTTAGAAGACATATCCCGCAAGATTTTCTCAGCCCACTTCGGCCACCTAGCCGTAGTGATGGTTTGGTTGAGCGGAATGATTTTCCACGGCGCGAAGTTTTCTAATTACGAAGCTTGGCTAAGTGACCCTTTAAACGTTAAGCCTAGCGCTCAAGTCGTTTGGCCCATTGTCGGACAAGACATATTAAACGGTGATGTTGGCGGTGGTTTCCACGGGATTCAAATCACCTCCGGTTTGTTCCAAGTATGGCGTGGTTGGGGGATTACAAACTCCTTCCAACTTTACGTAACTGCGATCGGTGGCTTGGTATTAGCAGGTTTATTCCTATTTGCCGGCTGGTTCCACTACCACAAACGCGCTCCTAAACTGGAATGGTTCCAGAATGTGGAGTCCATGCTGAATCACCACTTGCAAATATTGCTAGGTTGTGGTTCCTTGGGATGGGCAGGTCACTTAATCCACGTGTCCAATCCGACTAACAAGCTTTTGGATGCAGGTGTTGCTCTCAAAGACATCCCCTTGCCCCACGAGTTCATCTTGAACAAAGACTTGTTGACCGAGTTGTACCCCAGCTTTGCTGCTGGTTTAGCACCTTTCTTCACCTTGAATTGGGGTCAGTATGCTGACATCCTCACCTTCAAGGGCGGTCTGAACCCAGTAACAGGTGGCTTGTGGATGACTGACATCGCGCATCACCACTTAGCGATCGCAGTTCTCTTTATTGTTGCTGGTCATCAGTACCGTACCAACTGGGGTATTGGTCACAGCATTAAAGAGATCCTAGAAAACCATAAAGGCCCTTTCACTGGCGAAGGTCACAAAGGTCTCTACGAAAACCTGACCACATCCTGGCACGCTCAGTTGGCTACTAACCTGGCCTTCTTGGGTTCGCTGACCATCATCATCGCGCATCATATGTACGCGATGCCCCCCTATCCATACTTGGCAACTGACTACGCTACACAGTTGTGCATATTCACTCACCATATGTGGATCGGTGGCTTCTTAATTGTTGGTGGAGCGGCTCACGCTGCTATCTTCATGGTGCGGGATTACGATCCAGTTGTGAACCAAAACAACGTGCTGGATCGAGTAATTCGTCACCGCGACGCGATTATTTCTCACCTGAACTGGGTGTGTATTTTCCTCGGCTTCCACAGCTTTGGACTTTACATCCACAACGACACAATGCGCGCATTGGGTCGTCCTCAAGACTTGTTCTCTGATACAGGGATTCAATTGCAGCCAGTATTTGCCCAATGGATACAAAATATCCACGCCTTGGCTCCTGGTACAACTGCACCTAATGCCCTAGAACCAGTTAGCTATGTCTTTGGCGGCGGTATTTTGGCTGTTGGCGGTAAAGTGGCAGCTGCACCCATTGTTTTGGGCACAGCGGACTTCCTAATTCACCACATTCACGCTTTCACCATTCACGTCACCGTCCTAATTCTGCTCAAAGGTGTGCTGTACGCCCGTAGCTCTCGTCTGATTCCAGACAAAGCAAATCTGGGCTTCCGCTTCCCCTGCGACGGTCCTGGTCGTGGCGGTACTTGCCAAGTATCCGGTTGGGATCACGTATTCCTTGGACTATTCTGGATGTACAACTCCATATCAATTGTAATTTTCCACTTCAGCTGGAAGATGCAATCAGATGTTTGGGGAACCGTAGATGCAGCCGGGAATGTGACTCACATCACTGGTGGTAACTTTGCCCAAAGTGCTATCACCATCAACGGTTGGTTGCGAGACTTCTTGTGGGCACAAGCAACACAAGTCATCAATTCCTATGGCAGCGCGCTATCTGCTTATGGTCTACTCTTCTTAGGCGCTCACTTTGTCTGGGCATTCAGCTTGATGTTCCTGTTCAGTGGTCGCGGCTACTGGCAAGAACTAATTGAGTCCATAGTTTGGGCGCATAATAAACTGAAGGTAGCACCAGCAATCCAGCCTCGCGCTCTGAGCATTATTCAGGGTCGGGCTGTAGGGGTAGCTCACTACCTCTTGGGAGGAATTGCTACAACTTGGGCATTCTTCCATGCACACATCCTTTCAGTAGGGTAGCAATCAGCAAAATTTTGGATTTTGGATTTTAGATTTAATCCAAAATCCAAAATCTAAAATCCGAAATTGAACTGATATTTGATGGCTAAAGGTCAGAGGATTTATTAAACCTATGGCGACAAAATTTCCAAAATTTAGCCAGGATCTCGCACAGGACCCGACGACTCGTCGGATATGGTATGCGATCGCTACAGGCAACGATTTTGAAACCCATGATGGCATGACGGAAGAAAATCTTTACCAAAAGATTTTCGCCACTCACTTCGGTCACTTGGCAATCATCTTCCTGTGGGCATCCAGCCTCCTGTTCCACGTAGCCTGGCAAGGTAACTTTGAACAGTGGATTAAAGATCCCCTTCACATCCGTCCCATCGCCCATGCGATTTGGGATCCCCACTTCGGTAAACCAGCGATCGAAGCTTTTACCCAAGCGGGCGCTAGTAATCCGGTAAACATTACCTACTCTGGTCTTTACCATTGGTGGTATACCATCGGTATGCGGAATAACGGCGAACTGTACAACGGTTCAGTGTTCTTGCTGTTATTCGCTGCTGTATTACTGTTTGCTGGTTGGCTGCACTTGCAACCCAAGTACCGTCCTAGCTTGGCATGGTTTAAGAGCGCTGAACATCGCCTAAACCACCACTTAGCAGGTTTGTTTGGTGTTAGTTCATTGGCTTGGGCTGGTCACTTAATTCACGTTGCTGTCCCCGAAGCTCGCGGTCAGCACGTAGGTTGGGATAACTTCCTCAACACCCCACCCCACCCAGCCGGTTTGACACCATTCTTTACAGGCAACTGGGCTGTTTACGCTCAAAATCCTGACACTCCTAGTCATGTATTCGGTACATCTCAAGGTGCAGGAACTGCAATTCTGACCTTCTTGGGTGGTTTCCATCCTCAGACAGAAGCTTTGTGGCTGACTGACATCGCTCACCACCACCTAGCGATCGCAGTATTATTCATTGTCGCTGGTCATATGTACCGGACAAACTTTGGGATTGGTCACAGTCTCAAAGAAGCATTGAATGCCAAGAGTTTCTTTGGTATTCCAGTTGAAGGGCCGTTTAACCTACCTCACCAAGGTATTTACGACACCTACAACAACTCCTTGCACTTCCAATTGGGTTGGCACTTAGCAGCGTTAGGTGTTGTTACTTCCCTAGTAGCGCAGCACATGTACTCCATGCCTTCCTACGCATTCATTGCGAAGGACTACACAACCCAGGCAGCGTTGTACACGCATCACCAGTATATTGCTGGATTCCTGATGCTTGGTGCTTTTGCTCACGGTGCAATCTTCTGGGTACGTGATTACGACCCAGAGCAAAACAAAGGTAACGTACTTGACCGCGTACTGAAGCACAAAGAAGCGATTATTTCCCACCTCAGCTGGGTATCCCTTTTCTTAGGCTTCCATACCCTTGGTCTGTACGTACACAACGACGTAGTGGTTGCTTTCGGTACTCCTGAAAAGCAAATCTTGATTGAGCCAGTATTTGCTCAATTCGTCCAAGCTGCTAACGGTAAGGTACTCTACGGTTTAGATACATTGCTATCTAACCCAGATAGTATTGCTTACACAGCATGGCCCAACTACGCTAACGTTTGGTTGCCAGGTTGGTTAGATGCCATTAATGCTGGTACTAACTCCCTGTTCTTGACCATTGGCCCTGGCGACTTCTTGGTACACCATGCGATCGCTCTAGGTCTGCACACCACCACCTTGATTTTGGTCAAAGGTGCTTTGGATGCCCGTGGTTCTAAGCTGATGCCCGACAAAAAGGACTTCGGCTATGCCTTCCCTTGCGACGGCCCCGGTCGTGGCGGTACTTGCGACATCTCAGCATGGGATTCCTTCTACCTGGCTACATTCTGGATGCTGAATACCCTTGGTTGGGTTACGTTCTACTGGCATTGGAAACATCTCGGTGTTTGGCAAGGCAACGTCGCTCAGTTCAATGAGAACTCTACATATCTCATGGGCTGGTTCCGCGATTACCTCTGGGCTAACTCTGCTCAGTTGATTAACGGTTACAACCCCTACGGCGTGAATAACCTGTCTGTCTGGGCTTGGATGTTCCTGTTTGGACACCTAGTTTGGGCTACTGGCTTCATGTTCTTAATCTCCTGGAGAGGTTACTGGCAAGAGTTGATAGAAACCCTTGTTTGGGCACACGAACGCACTCCTCTAGCTAACCTAGTTCGCTGGAAAGACAAGCCCGTGGCTCTGTCCATCGTTCAAGCTCGTGTAGTTGGTCTAGCTCACTTCACTGTTGGCTACATCGTAACTTACGCAGCATTCTTGATTGCTTCTACTGCTGGTAAGTTCGGTTAATTCGGCTGCTAGTTTTGTAGATAAGTAATAAAAATCCCCTGCCGCAAGGTGGGGGATTTTTTTGAAATTAGCTAAAAGTTGAAGAATATTATAAAAATAAATGGAAATCAAATGCAATCTGGAATATTAAATGAACACTAAACTTGTTGAATCACTGTTGCAAGCTATCCTGTCTCTATCTGCTGAGGAGCGATCGCTATTGGAAGAAAAACTGTTTTTCGATTTATCAGAGGCTTCAACTCGCGATCTAATTCTACTTGCCCAGACTGGAGGAGCCTTTAACTTTCTTGAAAATGAACCAGACATATACTCACTTGACGACGGAGAATCTATCTAATGTCTCTCCAAAAAGGTGATATGTTCTCGAATATCAGTAAGAAAAACCTTTCGCTTGCTCATGAAGGGGAGATAATCTTATGATATAATCTCCAAAGTTATATACACTTATAATATTTGTGACCACTAAGTTCTACGAAATAGTTAGTTTGTAAAAATAGTACTTTCAGTAAGAGTGTTCTCGCAAATAAGACTTGTATACCACCGAAAAAACTGTACTTTAAAGAGATCGTGAATTGTCTAAGATAATCTCCTCAACACACTTTACAGAACTATACAGTGTAAATAAGAATAATAACTTAACCAAAGTAAAATTTTCCTGAATACAAGCAAATAATGCTGTGATAGGGAAAAGCAGTGAGTAGAGGAGAGAGAAAGCGATGAGGGACCCTTATCTGTTGGCAGCAGGCTTGTTAACAGCATTAGCAATACCAGCATCGGCTCTTCCACATTTGTCAATTGTCCTGCCAGAAAATTCTAGATTCCTGTGGGATTTAAAACAAGGTTCGCAGACAATAGTAAGTAGAAAAATCATCCCCAGGGTTGATCTCTCCTTACCAGAACTCAGTGGGCAAGCGTTCCAACCCCTAAAAAGTTCACAGCCAACAGCAGGTGAGAAAAATATCAAGAGTGTTGATATTTCCTTAGCAGAACTCAGTAGTCAGGAATTACCAGCCCCAAGAAAGTCATTAATCAACCCCAGCCAAGGAGCTGGTATCTCACTGACATCTGGTAATCAACTTTACTACGAAAGATTGGCGGCTCTGAAAACAGGTCAGATTTATACACGTGTAGATAGTGATAATTTGCAATCATTGTGGGAGTCGATCAGGAAGCGTCAACTAACTTATGAGGACTGGAAAAGTTTACTAACTTTAGAAGCTAGAGCGATCGCTCAAGGTCAAGGTGCAAATCATCTAAGTATCTTAGTTGGTGATTCTTTGAGTATGTGGTTTCCTAGAGAAAAACTACCTACTGGAAAATTGTGGTTGAATCAAGGCATATCTGGAGATACTTCCAGTGGGGTTTTAAAAAGATTGGGGGCATTTTCGGCAACGCGGCCGGATATGATTTACGTCATGGCTGGGATTAACGACTTACGAAAAGGCGCTAGTGATGACACAATTTTGCGTAATTATCGCCGGATTGTCCGTCGTTTACGGGAGACTCACCCAAAAGCTCAAATCATTGTCGAATCAATTTTGCCTACTCGTCTACCAAAACTTTCCAATAGCCGCATTCGTCACATTAACGACCAACTTGCCCAGATTGCCAAACAAGAAGGTGCTAATTATCTAAATATTTATAGCTGGTTTACGGATATGGAAGGCAATTTGCGCCCAGAATTGACCACAGATGGGTTACACCTGTCTCAAGAGGGTTATGATGTGTGGCGCTCGGCACTACAGCAGATAGAATACAAGATGACTAAGAGTTAGATTAAGCAAAAAGAAGCTCCATAAGGGGATGAAAACCCTGGCTTTGCTGTAGGCTTAATTTGTTTCACTTTCCGCCCACATCACCCCGAAAGGGGATAGAAACGCGAATTCTGCATTACAACCAAAAATCAGGTAGGATAGATTTGCCCAAGTCACGCAAAGTTTGGTTGAGCGATCGCGCCACTTGGATATGTGCTTCATCCTCTTCTACAGCTAAAATCTCAGATGGCTGACCTTTACCTAAATAAGACACGACCAAATTCGCCGCCTCTAAACCAGTAACATAAGCCTTTTCCTGTGACCAGGAACCATGACGGTTCACAATCCAATCCCCACTCATAAACACATTCTCAAAACTTGTCTTCGCGGGCAACATATAACGATAGCTACCAGGTGCAAAGTGAGTCACCGCCTGATGTAGGCGAATTACACTGCTATCAATTATCTTTGCCTCCCGAAACGTCGGCACACAAGTTGCTAAATAATCCTGAACTATTGCTAAAATCTCCTCATAAGTCAAATTGAGAAACTGATTCGCGTGATAAAAATCAGCTTCAATAACTGTTCCAAGCTCATCCCGATATTCATCATGTAGAGCATTCAAATCAAAAAACGTCCAACCTGTACTTGCATCGAATCCAAAACAAGCATTAGAAGGACGAGGAATATCAATTTTGCGGTCAAACCATAGTCGCGTTGCTAAAACATCAATTGCTCCTAAATTGCTCAAATTACGGAATTCTTCACGACTTTGTAAACTAGGGCTAGTTGAGACAATTTTCTTCATACCTGTGATCCCAACCGCAAAAATCACGGCATCTGCATCAAAAACTTCATCACCGCAAACCACACCTTTGGCTCGATGATTACTATCAATAATTAAGTCTGTAACTCGGCGCTTAGGCAACACTCGCGCACCAGCTTTTTTGATCCGTTCTACCCAAGGACGAAATATCTTTTCTCCGACAGTTCCGCGACACCAAACTACATCAAAATCCGGTTGATGAGCCAGAATAAAAAAGTAAAGCATCCCTAAAGTTGCTGCGGCTGAACATTGTTCACCAGGGGCAAACAAACCCACTAATAACATTGGTTCAAAAGCCTCGCGGTAAAGCCGTGCAGAAACGTTAAATTCTTTGAACAATTCACGGGCAGTTACAAAGTCATAGCGCCGCCAAGCATCATCGGAATTGTCAAAATCAACAACAGCATAAAGTAAAGGCAGGGCGCTCAGGCGGTCAATTAATGGCAATCGTTTAAACTGAGTGTAAAGAAAAGTTCCTAGTGGGGATGGGAGTTGTGGTAAGTCTTGAAAAATCGGTGATTCAACTTCCAAACCTGCTGGCGAATATTGTGAAGAACGAGTCCAAGTAGTAAAAGGATTAATTTCTAATTCATTAATTAGGGAAAAAATGTTTTTGTAAGGATACCAAAAGCCATGAATGCCAGCTTCAACAGATTTTCCTGTGGGTGTTTGCCAACCTGCCACCAGTCCACCGGGATAGGGGCCTGCTTCTAGAAGGGTTACATCATAGCCTTGTTTTGCCAAATGGTAGGTTGCTCCCAAACCAGCCCAACCTGCACCTACAACTACTACCCGTTTTTGTTGTAACCCTTCTACCATCCCAACCTCCGATTGTTGTAGTCCATCAACTAATGTAACGTGAGTTCGACAAACCTCTCCCCTTCTCACATTGGGAGAGGCTAGCGCCAAGGGAGAAGAGGAGCAACTCCGGGGGATTTAAGCCCCGATGGTTACTGAGCTTGTCGAAGTACTGAAACGGAGCGGAGTCGGAGACACTCCGCCTCCGGGCTACGTGTTTTAGTTGGGGTCTTAAACCCTTTATTTGCCATAACCCAATACGCTTGGGTTAAGCATCTCTTTCTTGTCTCTGCGTCCTCTGCGCCTTGGCGGTTCGTTAAAAAATTGACTTTGGTAACAGAGTTTTAGCCTTAACCCAAGCGTATTGTGCCATAACCCATTGAACTCGCGTTATCTTAGTGCCATTCAGTTATAGACTTTGAAGAAAGGCTAAGGTGAAGTAGTTTCGTAAAAATCACTTGCGGTTAATGCTGAGTTAGGAGTATAACAGAAAACAGACTTAACTATTCATGAGGAATAATCATAATGACTCAATTAGCAAATGCAAAATATAGTCTAAATGACTTTGAATTAAGAGATGGCATTTATTTTCCTAGCGACTACGAACAGTTGAATAATACTCAACATAAAAAAACATGGGACGCAATTGGTAAAACATACTATGGTTCCCAAAAAATTGAAAAAATTGCAGAGACATCGCCCATTAAACAAGATTACACTCTGCTAACTGGCACACCTGGAGGTACTTGGAACAAATTTCCATTGAATAAATCTGTTGGTTCTATTTTAGAGATTGGTTCTGGGTATGGTCGCGCACCTTTACATCTCTCTAAAGCTAAAAATCTCAGATGCGAAAAATATTATGGAATTGATATTTCTGAACCTTTATTGCGGCGGTTAATCAAGGTAAAACAAGAATATGATTTTTTTCCTGAAGCTGAATTTAACTTGATTTGTAATTCTGCTGAGATATTGCCATTAGAAGATAATTCTATAGATTTAGTAATTTCTAACTGCGTCTTCATGCATATCCCAGATGCACAGTTAAGAAACCTATTAGCTGACATATTTCGTGTACTCAAACCAGGGGGAATTTTCGTTTTTAATCATTCATTTCATAATAAATATTGTCCTTCTCATATTATCCATAACTTTATCAGAAGGCTGAACCCATTTGTCAGAAATCCTGTTTATCTTAAACAATATTCTTCTACTGAAATAAATGAAATTTTGGTGACTGCTGGTATCAAAACTAAGTGTCAAGAATATATTGTCGAACCAACAGAAGAATATGCAATTTTGCCAGAAACAATTAAAGGGATTCCAGTCCCCTTTGCTAATGCCATCAACAGAAGTCTCAAGCCATCAGATAATTTAAAAGAAACTTTGGCTTATGGTTTCAGTGCCTACAGCACTAAACTGGACTAATTACTTCTTGTGGGAAGTCCCTTAGCACTAGTACAACAAGGCAAAAGTAAAAAGGCAAAAG
>CAZZZY010000098.1:0-12578 GCA_964658545.1 uncultured Acetobacteraceae bacterium
AAGAGCGCCAAGAGAAGAAGGAAAGAAGTTTACGAATCATTTAGGATTGCTATATGAGTCTGCATCGTTTTAAGAACCATCTTAACTTTTTAAAGGTTTCAAAAGAATTTGAATAAGGCAGCTATGCTGGAGGCAGAGTGCATTATTACATTCAGTTTTTAGCAATGGCTCATAAAAACGAAACTCCACTTCTTGTCCTATCCCTGCTAATTACAATTGGATTTCTTGGTGGTATTGCTTGGTGGGCGATCAAAAGTTATGATTTGGGCAAGTTCGGTAGCTCAACACCCACACCTAAAAATTCTACTCCGCAGGCTGAATCTAAGTTAGAGAAATCTAACAGTTTCAAGAATGATTCGTCTTCTTTGCCTTTAGTTTCTACTAGGAGCGTAGACTATACTGCTCTTCGTCAAGACTTGCAACAGCATAACTGGAAGCAGGCAAATGAAGATACAACAGAAGCACTGCTGAAAGCTTTTGGATCGAAATCTAATCAAACAGGTAATGTCGATCAACAAGAAGCGAATAACCCCCCTTGCTCTGACCTAAAGATAGTAGATCAACTTTGGTCTAAAGCTAGTAATGGCAATCTGGGTTTTACTGCCCAACGCCAAATATTACGAGAATTTGGAAACGACTATCGTCAAGCCTACAACAAAATGCAGTGGCAACGTCCTGGAGGGGAGTGGTTAATTCAGTATATTTATGATGGTCATCGACAAAACTTTAGACCTGGTTACGAACCCAATTATGATAATCCTGATAAGGGACATTTACCTACTTTTGAGCGGGGTTATAACTTTAAATATAGCTTTGATGCTACCTTAGCCAAGTGTGGCTTTTGACATACTCCCCGGCGTAAAAGCACGGGGATTCTTCACGCTTCGTTGACAGATACCACCGGAATGGTTTTACTCCGTCTCGACGTGCATTTAGAGTCGTGGCAATGCCCTATCCCGACTTTATTTATATTTTTCGCAGCGTTTTCATCTCGATCATGTTTAGTGCCACAACTCAAGCACTGAAATGATCTGACTTTTAAATCAAGCTTGCCCCACTTGTAGCCGCACTCAGAACAAATTTGGCTCGTCGGTTCCCAACGACTGATAACAACAAAATCACGTCCAAACTTCTCAGATTTAGCCTCGCAAAATGTTCTGAATTCTCTCCATCCTTGTAGACTAATCGCTCTTGAGAGTTTGCGATTTTTTACCAGACCCGACACGTTTAAATCTTCTAAGACGATAGTTTGATTTTGACTAACGACTTTAGTCGATAATTTGTGCAGGAAATCTTTACGAGTATCTACTAACTGATTATGCTTTTTAGCAATCCTAATCCTTGTTTGGTTACGTCGTTTAGAATCTTTCTGTTGCCGTGCTAACTTTTTCTGAATTTTTCTAACTTGGCGATCAAGTCTTGTATAACTAGGACTTTCAGCCTTCTCACCATTACTCATAACTGCGAAAGTCTTTATCCCTAAATCAATCCCAATGCTTTGGTTTTTGGCATCAAGGTTAATTGGTTCGATATCCACTACGAAGCTTAAAAAGTAGCGATTAGCGCAGTCTTTGATGATAGTCACAGAACTAGGCTCAGATGGTAGCTCTCTTGACCATATCGGGGCTACGTTGCCAATCTTGGCTAAATAAATCGCTTCTTTTTGTATTGAGAAGCCACCACGAGTTAACCTCGCTGACTGTTGATTAGTTTTCTTTTTGAATCTTGGGCTGCCTAGTTTCTTACCTTTTCTTTTACCTTTTAGAGAGTCGAAGTAGTTTTTGTAGGCGGTTCCCAAATCTGCTACCGATTGTTGCAAAGCAATGCTAGCTACACCACTAAGCCATTCTCGACTCTCAGTCTTTTTTGCTTGAGTTAATACTAATTTTTGCAAGTCTCCATTACTAGGAAGTTTTTCCGATTGTTTGCACAAAGCAAGAGTATCATTCCAAACCACCCGGACACAACCGAACAATTGAGCTAGGCTCGTTCGTTGATTTCTTAAATCGTGAACGCGCTCAAAGGTGTTTCAAGCCGTCGATATAGACAGGAAGGATTTAAAAAGCCGTTAGGAAAAGAGGCTTTGTGGAGTCCCTCTTACTTTGCCTCTTCCGTGGGTGGCGCACCCCTAGAAGTGCTAAAGAAATATATACAAAATCAATTAAAGTCCTCCTAGAAGGAAGGGGCTTTTACCTATTTTTCTGGTAAAAGAAGTTTTACAAAAAATCAGAACTCATTTCCCAGACTCAAGCCCCCATATCCCCAAACTCTTTATTTCTACGTACCAGCATTTTGATAAGTTAGTACATAATCTGAAACAATAACAGTAAAAGCAGAGAGGGGATTACGTTGAGTCACAATCTAGATACCATAGCCCCCCACGGCGGACAGTTGGTTAACCGTATCGCCACACCAGAACAAAGAGCAGAGTTTCTCTCAAAAGCTGATTTTTTGCCGCGAGTGCAACTTGACGATCGCGCCGTTTCTGATGTAGAAATGATTGCGATCGGTGCTTTTAGTCCACTCACGGGTTTTATGAACCAGGAAGACTACGATCGCACTGTTACAGAAATGCGACTAGCTAACGGTCTTGTGTGGTCAATCCCGATTACACTATCGGTAAGCGAAGAAGTAGCTTCGCCGTTGCAGGAAGGCGGCTTAATCCGTCTGGATAACTCCAGAGGCGAATTTATCGGGGTTTTGCAACTCACGCAAAAATATCACTACGACAAAACCCGCGAGGCAATAAAGGTCTACCGCACTGATGATATCAAGCATCCAGGTGTGCAGGTATTATACAACCAAGGTAATGTACATCTTGCGGGTGATATTTGGCTGTTGCAGCGCCAACCTCATCCCCAGTTTCCCACTTACCAAATTGATCCAGCGGCCTCACGGCAAATGTTTAAAGACAAGGGTTGGAAAACAATCGTTGGCTTTCAAACTCGCAACCCCATCCACCGCGCCCATGAGTATATTCAAAAGTGCGCTTTAGAAATTGTTGATGGCTTATTTTTGCATCCATTAGTCGGAGCGACAAAAGAAGATGATATTGCCGCCGATGTGCGGATGCGTTGCTATGAAATTTTGCTGGAACATTACTACCCCTTAGACCGGGTAACTTTGGCGATTAATCCCGCCGCAATGCGTTACGCAGGGCCGCGTGAGGCTATATTCCATGCTTTAGTCCGCAAAAACTACGGCTGTACTCACTTTATCGTCGGACGGGATCATGCTGGCGTTGGTGACTATTACGGCACTTACGATGCTCAGTATATCTTTGAAGAGTTTGCACCAAGTGAATTGGGCATTGTGCCAATGAAATTTGAACACGCTTTCTACTGTATGCGTACTAAGCAGATGGCAACATCTAAAACCAGTCCTAGCAAGCCAGAAGAACGCATCCACCTATCGGGGACAAAAGTCCGGGAAATGCTGCGGCGTGGTGAGTTACCTCCACCAGAATTTTCTCGTCCTGAAGTAGCGGCAGAGTTGGCGCGGGCAATGCGGATACAAGTCGCAGCTTAGGGCATTGGGCATTGGGCATCGGGCATTGTTATTTTTCTCCTACCCCTGTGCCCCTTTGCCCCTCCACTCCCCCACCAAGCAAGTAGCATAAACTGTAACTTTACACTACAGAGTTCAGCCCTGTAAGCTGCTAGCTAATGGGCTTAGGGCTGATAGCTAATTATGAAACGGCGCAGGTTTTTACACAGAATTGGTTCAATACTCGCGGTATTGGGGGTGACTGAAGCTGATTGGCTGACTTTGGGAAATCGCTATTATCAAGCTTTGGCACAACCCAGTCCGCGCAAGTTGGCGTTATTGATTGGTATTAACAAATACCCAAAAATTCCCGCTCTAAGTGGTTGTCTCACGGATGTGGAACTACAAAGAGAACTTTTGATTAACCGCTTTGGTTTCCAAGGGGCAGATATTTTAACGTTAACGGAAGAACAAGCTAGCAGGGAATTCATTGAGGCGGCTTTTTTGGATCACCTGGGCAAGCAGGCTAAACCTGGTGATGTGGTCGTTTTCCACTTTAGTGGCTATGGCAGCCGTGTCAAATTGGAAACATCGCCAAATATAATGCAAAATGCTCTGGTGCCAGCTAATGTGAGTCAGGAATCACAAGATGAAAAAATAGTCAACTATATATTAGAAGAAACTCTACTGCTATTATTGCGATCGCTCCCCACAGATAGAGTAACAGCAGTATTAGATACTAGCTATTATGCGCCAAGCCCAGTATTAGGATTAAAAATTCGCACCCTTCAAGAGTCGTTAGATTCAAAGCTAGCAGCAGAGGAACTCGACTTTCTCAAAGAACTTAAAACTCAGAAGTTATCCAGCACTCCGATTGTTTTCGCAGCTACCTCAGAACCAAAGCAGCCAGCAAGGGAAGGACTATTTTCTGGTTTTAGTGCGGGGTTATTTACCTACGCCCTGACACAATATTTGTGGGAATTCACCCCAGCCACCACAATTCAAGTCGCCTTCTCCCATGCAGAAAATCCTCTATACAAATTGGGTAGTAAACAGCAACCAGCCTTACTGAGTAGTCAGAAAAATCCAGATATAATCTCTCTACTGCCAGACGGGATGATTGGTGCAGAAGGCGCGGTGAGTGATATTGAAGAAGACGGCAAAACCGTGCATCTGTGGTTAGCAGGATTACCTCCACAAGTGCTGCTATACTATGGAGTTAATTCTCGATTCACTCTAGAAACAACAGAACAATTAGTATTGCGATCGCGGACTGGGTTAACTGCCAAAGCGCAAATTTCCCAAATTGAAGGTACAAACTCCCTAAAAGTCGGGCAACTCGTCCAAGAAGCAGTCCGGGTTTTACCCCGAAATATTAATTTAACAATAGCTTTGGATACTGGATTGGAAAGAATTGAGCGGGTAGATGCCACAAGTGCCTTTGCCGCATTTCCCCGCGTATCCACCGTAGTAGCAGGGGAACAACCCGCTGATTATCTATTTGCTAAACTACAGCAAACGCCTAGCCACTATGGCCTATTTTCTCTGGATGGCGAACTAATTCCCAACACAGCAGGCGTTGTTGGAGAAGCAGTGAAAGTGGCAATACTGCGGTTAGCGCCAAAATTACCAACCTTGCTAGCAGCCAAGTTATGGCGACTCACAGAAAATCAAGGTTCTTCCCGCTTGGCTCTCAAGGCAACCTTAGAAATAATTAGTAACATATCGCCTCGCCCCGTTATGCAGCGCGAAACAGTACGAGCTTTCAAAACGGAAACTTCGATTGAAAAATCACTCCCCACTCCCGTTGTGCCTATCGGTAGTCGAATGCAATATCGAGTGGAAAACCAGAGCGATCGCCCAGTATATTTAATCTTGCTGGGATTAAACAATAATCATACAGCAGTTACCTTCTACTCTTGGAAAACTCCCCAGGAAGCAAACACTGCGGACATCAAGCCCATTCTGAAAGAAGTCGTCATCGCCCCAGGTGAAACCCTCACCCTACCCCAAGTTAATGCTGCTTCCCAATGGGTGATTTCAGGGACAGCTTTCTTTGGCGAACAACAACTGATTTTTAGTACTGTCCCCTTTAGCGGAACTCTCGCCGCCTTGAATACTGCTAAGTATTCCACAGCCGAACAACGGCCAATTGGCCCATTGTTAAATCCCTTAGACGTTGCACAAGCCTTGCTACAAGACTTGCATAACGCCAACGCCCTCAAAACGGAGATGAACAGCACAGCAGCCGACTCATATATCTTGGATGTGAATAATTGGGCAAGTTTTAGCTTTAGTTTTCAAGTAGTGTAAACAACGAGTGGTTTCATAGCATCAGAGAAAAATTAAAACCAGGTATCAAAGCCTCTCCCCCCGTGGGAGAGAGGAATGGAAGTGAGGTCAAAATCTATGGTTCAAAACGAGAAATAGAGGCTTTGATATTTTTCTTTTTTCGTATGAAACCACCCTGCCTCCCCGCCGCTCTTCGAGAGGGGCTATGATGTACCTTATGTGATTAAGAAACGCTATAACTGAACGGCATTGGATCATCTCCAGTAAAAATTTTCGTAAAGAGTTTTTTTACGACTTTAGTTATACTCCTATTGATTACGCGGAGTATTCAACTTGAGTATTTACCTCATCAAGTATGAATTATCAACCAGAAAATATCTCACCTAAATTCAGTCGCTAGCAGGATGATACTCAGCACAATATTTTTTACAGTTATAAACAAACCCTATAAACAACTTGGAAACAGCATATGCCTCTTCACAAACTCGAACATTTCGACCCAAACTACCGAGAAAGTTTTGGCGGGGATGATGTTAAAGCACTGGATCTTTATACTGAAGGAGGAGATAGAGTTGGCTCAGTAGCTGATGTTTTAGTTGATGATGATGGTCGTTTCCGGTATTTAGTGATTGATACAAGTGTTGATTTCTTTGGTAAGAAAATATTATTACCAATAGGTCTTTCCCGGATTGATTATCCTGCAAGACGTGTCTATGTTGATGGGTTAAGCAGACAACAAGTAGAAAGTTTAGTTGAATACAAAGAAGACACGATATTTGATCACGATTACGAAGAAAAGGTACGCAGTGTATTTCGTTCTCCAAGCAACGATATAAATTATGAGCGTGATACATCCAATTACCAAAAAGAGCCAGCTTTATACGGTTTAAATGAGCAATCTGATCAAACTTTTAGACTCTATGAAGAAAGATTAATTGCCAGTAAACACCGCATCAAAACCGGAGAAGTAACGGTTGGTAAGCACATTGAAACAGAAACTGCACATATTACAGTACCTATTCAAAAAGAACGAGTTCTAATTGAGCGAGTTGTGCCAGCAGAAGCAGGAAAGGTTGTAGATCCCAATGAACTGAAGTTCCAAGAAGGGGAAGTAGCACGCATAGAAGTGTACGAAGAAACGCCTGACATACAAAAAGAAGCCTTTGTGCGTGAAGAAATCCGAGTCAAAAAAGTAGTAGAACGGGACATTGTGGAAGCACAAGACACCATTCGTCGAGAAGAGTTAGATGTTGATACTGCGGGTAATTTACATGGGCATGAAAATGGTATCACTACACATGAAGCTGTTTAAGAGGATATTTTAAAAGTTGCTAGTAGTCTATCTACTTTGATTTTATAGGTTCGTAGTTTGCGCTTTAGCACTAAAACACTAACTACGAACAATCATTAACCATCAATTATTTATTGACAGGCAAAGTTAGTTTTTATTCCATAAATTAAGATAGCCCCAACAATCGTTTTACTGTGTAGAAAGCTTCTTAATGATTAATCATCAATCTCAAGCGACACCTTTCATTGCTTCTCCAAGAGACGATTCGGCAGATCGCGTTGCAGTTTTGCTTGCAGGTTATGGTGAAGTCCAATCTTATCGCGATCTGAGTCGTTACAATCAA
The DNA here is from genome assembly GCA_964658545.1 of uncultured Acetobacteraceae bacterium. Classification (GTDB taxonomy): domain Bacteria; phylum Cyanobacteriota; class Cyanobacteriia; order Cyanobacteriales; family Nostocaceae; genus Nostoc. The sequence goes on from CAZZZY010000098.1 coordinate 7,413, forward strand.
GCTGCAAGCAAGTATATTGCATCTCAGTTTGTGCCAATTCCCGATTGGTTATATCCCTTGGCTGGTAAAATTCTCGCCCTTCAAGATTTGTACAATTTTGGGGTCAAGCATCATCAGTTCATCTCACCCGAAAATGAGATATTTGAAAAACAGTGCCTCGGCATCGAAGCACAGTTGCAAGACCGATGGGGAAATCGTGTACAAGTGTTCAAAGGATTTTATTTCTGTCAACCTTTTGTGCAGCAGGTGGTGGCAGATATTAATCAGCAAGGCTTTCAGAACTTACTCATCTATCCTTTGCTGGTTGTCGATTCTGCCTTTACGGGAGCAATTGCTGTCGAACAAGTCAATGAAGTGATTGCAGCAAAGGCACCTCAGAATAATCCTCAATACTCTCCATTTAAATCAGTTCGATACATTCCATCATTTGCCACTGAATCTGCTTATGTTGATTTGATGGTGCATCAACTTGAGGAAACCCTGACTCAAACCTTGGTAAGTGGCTTTTTTGCGTCTCGAATTGGCATTATACTCACCGTTCATGGTGGCCCCGACAAAGCAAAAGGACTGCTGACGGGTGTGATTGACGGACAAGCACTTGCTGATGCTGTGCGATCGCAATTGCAGCAGCGATATCCGTTAATCTCAATTGGCTGGATAAATCATGACACTCCATTCATCAACTGGTCACAACCGAACCTCAAACAAGCCGCGAAAAGCTTGATTAAAGCAGGTGCCCAAGCTATTGTATTTAAGCCACTCGGTTGGGCAACTGAGAATTACGAAACCATTCTCGATGTGGAGGATGTCATTCAATCCTTACATCGTCAGCATCCAAATGTAACTTATGTGCGGCTAAATTGCGTCAACGACGATCCTGATTTTTTAAAGATAGCAGCAGAATGGGCAAATCCACAGATTGAATCTATGCTGACCACACAACTACTTTTGGTTGAATCATTGGATTTTAAAAAGTAAAAAGTTGAAATGGCGACGGAAATGTGGAGATTTAGATCCCCGTAGTCCTAGCAAATAGATTAGTTATTTTTGGAGATAATTCATTCTATAAATTTACTAAATAAAAATAATTATGTTTAGTAAAATCAATAGTCAAAGGCATCCTACCTGACTTTTCACGGTATCGGGAAAACCTCTCTCTAAATCTTTCTTCCTTTGAGGAGAGAGACTTTGAATTTTCCCCCTTCCCTCGTCGGCAAGGGGTTAGGTTTTTCGTGGGCTTTCAAACGTACACGTTACTGTGACCTACTACTGTTTTAAACATAAATGATTCCTTTTCTATAACACCACTTAGTATGATTATTGAATGGGAAGTTTAATGACAAACTCTGAACCTTGTCCCAGTACTGAATTTACCTCCAGAGTTCCTCCATGTTTATCAACAACAATTTGACGAGCAATTGATAATCCTAATCCTGTGCCTTGACCCACAGGCTTAGTGGTGAATAGATGATCAAAGATTTTTTGCTGGACATCAACCGACATTCCTACCCCATTATCTTTAATGCGAATCAAAATATGACTTTTGTTTTCGGTGAGGGTGGTCTGAATCAAAACTTGATTAGGATTTGCTTCAATTTCAATATAAGTCCGTCCTATATTAGACTCCTCTAAAGCATCAATAGCATTAGCTAATAAATTCATAAATACTTGATTTAGTTGTCCGATAAAACATTCTAAATCTGGTAAACTGCCGTAATCTCTAATTACTTGAATATCGGGACGATCCTCGGATGCTTTTAAGCGGTGTTTAAGGATCATGATTGTACTATCGATGCCATCATGAATGTTGCAAGAAACTTTGCGATTGCTATCTGCACGAGAAAAGTTTCTCAGACTAGTACTAATGTTGCGAATGCGCTGAACACCCTCCTTCATTGAAGAAATTAAGTTAGGTAGATCAGAAAGCATATATTTCAAATCTATGGCTGCAATTTCGTCTTGAATTTCGGGAACCGGATTAGGATAATACTGCTGATAGAGATCAATAAGGTTAATCATATTTTGGAAATATACTGAAGCGTGTCCGAGATTGCCATGAATGAAACCAACTGGATTATTAATTTCATGAGCAACTCCTGCAACTAATTGACCAAGGGCAGACATTTTTTCTGTCTGCACAAGCTGAACTTGAGACTCTTGTAGGTCTTTTAATGCCCTAGACAATGCTGCTGTCCTTTCTGAAACTCGTTTTTCTAAAGTTTTTGTGAGATTTCGTAATTGCAGATGGGTTTTAATCCTAGCTAATAATTCTTCTTGATGAAATGGTTTAGTGATGTAATCAACTGCCCCTATACTTAAACCCTTTACCTTACTCTCAGTATCAGAATTAGCTGTCATGAAAATTACTGGAATATCACAAGTAGCTGAATTTTCTTTCAGCATTTTACAGGTTTCAAAGCCATCCATTCCCGGCATCATTACATCTAATAAAATCAAATCAGGTAGGATAGATTCAGCTTGACGAAGTGCCCTTTCGCCATCATTATCTGTGCTGACGTTAAAGCCTACATTAGTTAATATATCAAAGACAATTTCTAAATTTGTAGTAGTATCATCCACCACTAAAATTAAACTATCTTCTGGTATATTCAGCATTTTTATATCTGGCTTGTAATTCATATATTTAAATTAATTTAACCTTTTGTTATTTGTTCAATACTTGCCCTGCGATCGCAGCTAAGTCACCTCTATTTTATTGGGGAGACTGACTGACAAATTTATCCTTTGACAATCCTATAGTTCCCAAAAACTCTGATAACAGCAACATTCTCACACTAAATTCCTCTATGGGACTACGGGAGCGATCGCTACAGCATGGACATCAACCTCCAATCTCAATACGGTTCGGATAAGCTCTTGGGGGATGAGGGGGATTTTGCTCCCTTATCGTAAATAAAAGGGTTTAAGACCCCTACGTGTAGACGTAGGGGTCTTAAACCCTTTATTTGCGATAAAAATCAGTGCGGGAGTATGCCAGGAATTTTTCAATCTGCTGAAGTACAGATATGCAAACAGACCTAACCCCCTAACCCCCTTCCCGAAGGGGGAAAAATTCAAGCACATAATAAAAGCAAAATTACACGTAGGGGCAATTCAGAAATTGCCCCTACGTGTAATTTTTTCCTGTTTTTGAATTTTGTTCTCAACGATGATTTGTCAACATAAGTGTTTTTGAACTAACTATTTTTACCCGCTTCTAATCCGACACCCGTTTTAGAAACGGGTTATTTTCGGCTGAGATAATAATACTGAACACAAATGCTACTTTATTTTTTGTTTAATAAAGGTCACAACCTGAGTTAGCTGTTTCTTCAAGCCATCGATTTCAGCTTGCATTTTGACAATTTTCTCGTTCAACGCATTAATTTCTGCGTCGGAGGCTCCTCCGGTACTAGGGGTGGCGATCGCAATATTTGCAGCAGTAGGAGTTGCGATCGTAGCAGTATTTGCGACGCTAGGGGCTGCTACTGTAGCAGTTACAACACTAGTAGTAGTAGCTGTGCTATTTTTAACAGCAACCCCTGCTCCTACTGCGACTAATTCTGGGCGCGGCTGTTTCGCCTTGGTCATAGCTAACTTAATTGCGTTAATTAGTTGCTTTTGATCAAAAGGCTTGCCCAGAAATTCAAAGTATTCAAAGGGTTCTGTGATTTTCTCCGTCACCTCTTCTTTGCGACCAGACATGATCACCAAAGGAATCTTCCTTAATTCAGGATCGGCTTGAACTTTCTGGAAAACCTCCCAGCCACTCATTTTAGGTAGCAGGAAATCCAGCATAATCAGGCTGAGTTTTTCCTGAAGGATGAAATTTAGTCCTTCCAAACCGTCTTTTGCTTCCAGTACCTCAAAATTGCCCGGAGGCAACATTTCTCGTACTTTTACCCTGACAACTGTAGTGTCATCGATAACTAAAATCTTGTTGCTTGCCACGACTGTTTGCTCTAACAGAAACTTTAAGTGTAAATAGCGGCTTTGCCGATTGTTCTTGAGAATCCTCCCACTATATACAAAATTTCTAGTAATTGGGGGATAGTATATTTCGGTATAAATGACATTGTTAGAGGTGTTTTGCAAAACTTTTGCTTGCGCTCTTTTCGATTTATGTCATGGTGATATTTAAGGCTTTAGCTTTGATTTAGGGCATAAAGGACACGGAAACATACTGATTTCATTCATAGTGTCCCCTATCTCCGGTTCCCTGCGTCTATTCTTATCTATCATTTTTAATTGACAGAACACTCCTCTAATACCCGTATCTTACTTGGATATGTCTATGATTTCGTCACAACAAGCCGAACTAAAGTCTGAAATTACCGCAATGCCTAGCTGGTTACGTCGCCCTATTGGCAAAGCCAGTGAGATATCTACCGTACAACGCATTATTAAGCAGCGCCAAATTCACACGATTTGCGAAGAAGGGCGCTGTCCCAACCGGGGAGAGTGCTATGCTCAAAAAACCGCAACTTTCTTGTTAATGGGGCCGATTTGTACACGTTCTTGTGCTTTTTGTCAAGTAGATAAAGGTCATGCACCAATGCCTCTTGATTTAGAGGAACCCCAAAAGGTAGCGCAAGCAGTACAGCTTTTGGGATTGCGTTATGTGGTACTGACTTCTGTAGCCCGTGATGACTTGCCCGATCAGGGCGCAGGGCACTTTGTGAAGACGATCGCTACTATCCGCCAATTGAACCCAGAAACTCAAATTGAAGTGCTGACCCCAGATTTTTGGGGTGGTGCTGGTGTTGGGGAATCAGGTCAACGCCAACGGATAGCGATGATTGTAAAAGCCAAACCAGCTTGTTTTAATCACAATATCGAGACAGTGCAACGGTTAACAGGGCCAGTCCGCCGCGGAGCCAAGTACGATCGCTCGCTTTTGGTACTGGCTATGATCAAAGAAATCGATTCGACAATTCCCACCAAATCAGGTTTGATGCTGGGACATGGAGAAACGCTTGATGAAGTCGTTGAAACAATGGCTGATTTAAGGGCTGTGGGGTGCGATCGCTTGACTATCGGGCAGTATATGCGTCCTTCTTTAGAACATCTCCCTGTCCAAAAATATTGGACTCCAGAGGAATTCGATCAACTCGGCAGATTAGCATGGAAAATGGGATTCAATCATGTCCGTTCTGGACCTCTGGT
>CAZZZY010000099.1:0-12517 GCA_964658545.1 uncultured Acetobacteraceae bacterium
TTGGGTACTGATGAGACAACTGCTGGTGATTATCGCTACACAGACAGATATTTGGCTGCTGTCCGTCTGGTGAAGCCGACGGATGTTGTCGCTGTGATTAACAAATACCTCACCAAAGAAGCCCGGACAGTAGGCTTTTTTGAACCAACCCAAAAGCAGATAACAGGGATTGGTGACAAACCAGATTCAGCCCAAACTACAGAAAATTTCTCTCCTGGCGTACCTGTGCTGCTGTCGGAGGTGATGAAATACTTACCGCCTGTAGATTCAGTCACAGATGCGCTGCTTGCCGTCGTTGGCAAAGCCTCTCTTAGAGAAGACATTGCCCAAGTCTTACCACATAAATATAAATTTCCCAACGGACTGCGGATATTACTGTTACCTGATCATAGTACTCCCACCGTTACCCTAAGCGGCTACATTCAAGCTGGAACAGAATTTGATCCAGATGATCAAGCAGGACTGGCTGCTTTTGTAGCAGAGAATTTGCTAAATGGTACTAAGAGTAAGGATGTCTTAACTATTGCCAAAGTCTTGGCAGAACGAGGGGCAAGTCTAAACTTTGAAGTACATCGTGAAGGTGTGCATATCGAGGGTGATAGTTTAGCAGGAGATTTGCCGATAATCCTGGAGATATTAGCAGATGTTGTTAAAAATAGTACCTTTCCGACAAAAGAATTAGAATTGCATCGCCAACACGCTTTAAATGATCTGCAACTAGAATTAGATGAGCCATCAGAAGTAGCCAGCAGAGTATTTGTTCAGTCAATTTACCCGAAAAAACATCCTTTACATACTTTCCCCACAGAGGAGAGTTTACAGCAGATTCAGCATCAGGATGTGATTGATTTCAAAGCTAAACATTATCGTCCAGATACGACAGTGCTAGCGCTGGTGGGAGATTTTGATCTAGACAAAGTGCGATCGCTCATTCAAAATGAGTTTGCTAACTGGGAAGTTAGCGGCCAAGCACCCACATTAAAATATCCCACAGTGCCAATGCCGGAGACAATAGTCAGTGTCAATCCAGTGTTACCAGGTAAAGCCCAAGCTGTTACATATATGGGTTACACAGGAATTAACCGTTACGATCCTTGGTTTCATGCAGCCTTAGTATTAAACCAGATTTTGGGAGGCGATACCTTATCTAGTAGACTAGGTGCAGAAGTGCGCGATCGCCAAGGTTTGAGCTATGGAATTTATAGCTATTTCCATACTGGGAAAAATGCGGGCACATTTTTGATAGAAATGCAAACTAGTCCAGAAGATAGCAGTAAAGCGATCGCTAGTACCCGCCAAATACTACAGCAAATCCATCAACAAGGCGTAACTGCACTGGAAGTAGAAACAGCTAAACGCACCCTCATCAGCAACTACAACGTTTCTCTGGCCAACCCAGAAGAATTAACAGATAGAATTCTGATGAATGAGGTGTATGGACTAGATAAAGTAGAATTGCACTCCTTTACTGACAAAATCCAGAAAATCACCCTTGAGCAAGTTAATCAAGCGGCTCGTGAATTACTCCACCCAGATCAAATTGTAGTCGTTACTGCTGGACCATCTATGTCACCAGAGAAAAGCATTCGTTAGAGATGGGCGCTGGGCATGGATAATAAAGAATGGGTAAAGCGGTTTTTGTCGCTATCTATTAATTGTTCCTACTCATCAGCATTGCTGTTTGAGAACTACCGATGAATTTATACCAAATTGTAATTACATACTTTACTTTACCAACCACTACTTGGCTGCAAATATTACGGTGTAACTACGTGATATTAACGTTGCTTCTGAGCTTAAATTTCATCATTCCGACTCCGGCAATAGCGGCAAGCTTGTCTGGCGATTTGCTTAAGCAACCAGCCACAGAAATGACAATTAGCTTGGGTAATTCAGTTAATGAACTCAAGTTTGAGCCAAATCATCTGGAATTCGAGGCTGGCAAACGCTATCAACTCCGGCTTACCAATCCCAGCCAACTGAAGCACTATTTTACTGCTAAAGACTTTGCCGATGGCATCTGGACACAAAAAGTCCAAGCAGGCAAAGTAGAAATTAAAGGAGCCATTCACGAACTGGAACTCAAGCCGAGTGCTGAGGCAGAATGGGTATTTGTACCCATGAAATCTGGTACTTACGGCTTACATTGTTCAATACCGGGACATACAGAAGCAGGGATGACTGGAGAAATTGTCATTAAGAGTTAAAATTATTTAACCGTGCCAATTTTAGATTTGTTTCAATTAAAGATAGATAATTGAGCTAAATCGTATAGTGTGCAGCGAAAAATAAGTTAGAGCGATTTTGATTTAAGTCTAAAATATCAAGAATAGGTGAACGTGTTATTGTATATACATCAGCGGTGAAACTGCAAAAATTCCTATAGCAATCCTAAATGATTCGTAAACTTCTTTCCTTCTTCTCTTGGCGACTTCTCTACGAGACGCTGCGCGTTGGCGGAAGCCTCTCGTAGAGAAGGCGGTTCGATAATTTTTACAATTCAAATAGGATTGCTATATCAGGGATTAAAATAACTTAAATTATAGATATTATTTCTCAAATAATCGAGAAAAAGCATTCATACTTCATCGGCAAAGCCACCAGCAATTATTAATTTCCTATGAACATTTTCAGTAACTTACTTTCTCAAACAACTCAACCTGCAACATCCAAAAAAAAGGGACGAGGAATTGAAATTAAATCGTCGCGTGAAATTGAAATCATGCGACAAGCATCGGCGATTGTGGCAACTGTCCTAAAAGAAATTTCCGAGCTAGTAAAACCAGGAATAACAACGGCTGATTTGGATGCTCACGCAGAAAAACGCATCCGCGAAATGGGCGCAACACCGAGTTTTAAAGGATATCATGGTTTTCCAGGTTCTATCTGCTCTAGTATTAATAATGAAGCAGTGCATGGCATTCCTAGCCCCAAAAAAGTGATTCGCGTCGGGGATGTATTAAAAGTAGATACGGGCGCTTATTACCAAGGCTTTCATGGTGATTCTTGCATTTCAATTGCTGTCGGTGAAGTAACAGAAGAAGCTGCTAAATTAATTCGTGTCGCCGAAGAAGCTTTATTTAAAGGCATTGAACAAGTAAAGGCTGGTGTATACCTGCTTGACTTAGCTGGAGCAATTGAAGACCATGTGAAAGCTAACGGCTTTAGTATAGTCGAAGAATTCACTGGACATGGTGTCGGTCGTAATCTGCACGAGGAACCTTCAGTATTCAACTACCGTACCCGCGAGATGCCAAATGTTAAACTGCGTGCGGGGATGACGCTGGCAATTGAGCCAATTTTAAATGCAGGTTCTAGACACACTCGGACATTATCTGACCGTTGGACAGCAGTTACCGTAGATAATTCTTTGTCTGCTCAGTTCGAGCATACAGTGTTAGTTACAGACACTGGTTATGAGATTTTGACTGACCGTTCTAAGGTGTAATTGTTAGTTGTGCACAAAAACGTCTCTTCGAGACGCTGTTAAGGAGAGGATGCGCGGCGCGGGTGGAGTATTTCTGTACCTCATCAAGTTGAAATCTGCTGTATAAGTAAGTGGGCAAGAAAAATTCAATGTATATGAAGAAATATAAATTATCTGTAGTGGCGTAGCAAGCTTAAAATAGTGCATTAGACGTAGGTTGGGTTACGCAAAGCCTCCACCCAACCTAAAATGTTGCAATAGATTTTTGAGAAAATTGAGATAAATCAATGTTTTCTGCTTTTTTCTTAATGCACACATTTAGTCTTGTCACGCCACTACACTTAATTTTTTTGGATGGTGCTAGTTACCACCGTTCCCAGGAAATTCGAGATTTCTTAGACTATTGACGGTTATTATAGGACTCATATTTGATTTCTGAAATATACGTAGGGTGCGTTAGCCTTTGGCGTAACGCACCAGTTAACGATTTAGGTGCGTTAGGCTACGCCATAACACACCCTACAGATACTTAGATTTTTTCAGAAATCAAATCGCACTCCTATATACCTAAAACTATTAATTGTAGAGGATGAGTAAAAATCATGACACAATCTCTCCAAAAAGTATTTACATTTGATGAATTCTTAGACTTTTTAGAAACACAACCAGAAAACATTCGTTACGAGTTGCACGATGGAGATATTGTTGAAATGCCGCAACCACTTGGAATGCATGAACAAATAGTTATGTTTTTGGCAAGGACGCTACTTTTAAAAACAGTCGAACTCAAACTTCTTTATGATATAAGCAGTAAAAACGTTCTAGTAAAACCAAAAAATAAACAATCAGGTTACTATCCAGACATTCTGTTACTAAGCCTTGCTAACTTAGAAAAAGAACTACTATGGAAAAAACAATCGACTGTTAGTCAAGGAACATCAATTCCTTTAGTGATTGAAGTAGTTAGTACTAATTGGAGAGATGATTACCATAAAAAATTGGCTGACTACGAAGAGATGGGAATACCTGAATATTGGATTGTAGACTATATTCCGTTTGGTAGTAAGATGTTAATAGGCGAATCAAAACAACCAGTTATCACAATTTATACTTTAAATGATGACGGGGAATATCAAAATCAGCAATTTAGGGGAGACGAGCGTATAGAGTCACCAACATTTCCAGATTTAACCCTAACTGCTGAACAAATTTTTTCAGCTAGGTATTAAAAATCATAATAATTAGTTTTATAAATAAGAAGCATCTCTTTAGCTTGTACAGAGACAGATGTACTCTCTGGAATCGCTTCTAATAAATTGATTGCTTGTTTCCATTTTTCTTCTACCTGCTGTCGAATTAGTGATGAATGAGGTGAATTTTTGACAAGTAAATTAGCTTCTGTTGCTAGCTTTCGGGCTGATTCTAAGTTTGCTAAGGCTTTCTTTTCAATTAACACTCTTTGACTAATAGATTTATAGTTAATTTGATAGTAAGCTAATTTATTCTTTGCTTGACTATAAACTGACGCTTGATTAGGAATACTATCTAACAAATTTATTGCCCGATACCATTTGTTTTGTGCTTGTTGCCAAACTTTTAGAGGATGCGGCGGATTTTGAACCAGATAAGCAGCCTCCATACCGAGTTTTTGAGCAGATTTGAAGTTAGCGATCGCTTCGTCAACATCTGGAACGATCGCACTCCCTTCTTGAGTTAAACTTATACTCATCTGCTGCGTTTGGAGACTTTGCTCTCTAAGTTTCCAACCACCAAAACCCAAGATTAACAAACTTGATATTACAATCAAAGCCGAACGGACTATTTTTGGTGTCGAAAATTTTGGTAATGTCTCTATATACTGGCTACTAATTGATTTTTCATTACTTTTTTCTTCAATCTTTTTTAGGGCTTGTTCTGCCTGTTCTCTTAAATTCTCACTCTGAATAATTAAAGTAGCAATTTGTTCTTTAAAATAATCACAATCATTCAGAATATCAGTCAATTCTTGAATTTTACCATCACTCGATATAATTAATTCGTGGTCATCATCTAACCACTCTAAAGCAAAGCCAGATTTACCACAGAAAGCAGACACTCCTAATAAAATATTTAATAAGCTACGACTATTTTTAATAGTCTCAAAAATATAATTTAACTTCTGTTGCAATTGTAATAACTCCTTAGAGCAATTGCTAATTTTTTCAATTTGATGTTCTAAAACATAAGAGTTTTTAGAGACTATATTATTTCTTAAATTTTCAGCAATTACCTGAAATTGTACGGATAGACTGGGATAATTAATATTAGAATCTAGTTGATTTACCAAATGGTCGTCACTAAGAATATCAGCAGCTATTGCTTGCAAAAAATAACCCCATTCAATCCATTCATCGATTTTTGATTTTAAATCAATTAATGAAATTTTAGTTTTTGAGTTAGCAAAGTTTTCTGCGATCGCTGACTCTGTTAATCTAACATTAGCTACATGAGAGAGTCGAGGAAGTGTAGCGATCGCAGATTTTTTGATGCGCTCAAATTTCAATTCCTGAGCAATTAATTTGTTAATATCCCGTAGTTGTTCCTGAGCATTATTGATCAGGATAATTTGTTCCATGATTTCATGAGAATCGCCAACAGTCAGTCTTAGACTCTGAATTAGTGTTGGCAATTCACTAACAAGTATTTCTAGGTTAGCCATAAATACCTCTTAGGGATTTGTCGAAAGTTTATGCGAAACAATTAAAATGGCTTGAGTAAGAACATAACCACATCTGTTGCATCTGAGCATCCTAGTTGAGTGACAAATCTTAGGAGCTATAAAATGTATAATTCCCGTAAATTCTGCTAAAGTAACAATTTCAGTTTAAAAATCCGAGAGAAAGACAAAATTACCCATTCACTAACCTATGAATGAAGTTGATTTAGCATTTACCCCAGCACTAGAGTTGGCGCAATTAATTCGTCGCCGGGAAGTATCACCGCTAGAGTTGGTAGAAATATATTTAGAACGGATTGGAAAGTTAAATCCCCAATTAGGAAGTTATTTTACGGTAACGGCAGAACTAGCGATCGCAGATGCCAAAGCCAAAACAGAATTATTGACAACTACCTCAGAATTACCGCCATTTTTTGGTGTACCAATTTCCATTAAAGACCTCAACGCTGTAGCTGGTGTTACTTGTACTTACGGAAATCCAGCATTACTGAACAATATCCCTAACTATGATGATGGTGTTGTCACAAGGATTAAGCAAGCTGGATTTACCATTCTCGGTAAAACAGCCACTTCCGAATTAGGTTCATTTCCATACACTGAGCCTACGGGTTTTCCTCCAGCTAGAAATCCGTGGAATTTAGAGTATACCCCTGGCGGTTCCAGTGGTGGCGCGGCGGCAGCAGTAGCATCGGGATTGTGTGCGATCGCTCAAGGTTCTGATGGCGGTGGTTCAATTCGTGGCCCTGCGGCTTGTTGCGGTTTGGTAGGAATCAAACCATCAAGGGGGAGGGTGAGTAAAGCACCCGTAGGCGAACGCCTCGCGGGAATTGCCGTCGATGGCCCCATCGCCCGGACTGTGGCTGATGCTGCTGCCCTTTTGGATATCATAAGTGGCTATATCACAGGCGATCCTTACTGGTTGCCCGATCCTGAACCATCATTTCTCGCTGCCACTCAGACAAAACTCGGTGCTTTGCAAATTGCCTTTGACACTAGCATTTCTCCTTTGGGAGAAGCTGACGCTAACTGTCAGCAAGGTGTCCGTCAAACAGTCCAGTTATTAGAACAACTTGGCCACCAAGTTGAACATAGATCTCCAGATTTTAGCGGTTTACTTGAACCATTTCAAACCGTTTGGCAAGCTGGGGTTGCGGCGGCGGGACTTCCGGTTGAAGCCTTGCAGCCCTTGAATCGCTGGCTATTTGCACGCACAGGTTCTGTTGCTGAGTATCTCAAAGCAGTTTCCCAAATGCAGATCGTAGCACGGCAGATTGTGGCTTTTTTTGATACCGTGGATGTGCTGGTATTGCCAGTTTATCTACATTCACCTATCCGCGTGGGGGAATGGGCTTCGCTGAGTCCAGAAGAAACATTCCAGAATATTATTGAGTGGATTGCCCCTTGCCCACCTGCAAATGCAACTGGACAACCTGCGATCGCAATTCCTGTAGGCTTTGATAGTCAGGGTTTACCCATGAGTGTGCAGCTAATTGGTAAACCTGCGGCTGAAGCAACACTCATCAGCCTAGCAGCGCAATTAGAAGCAGCTAACCCTTGGATTCATCATCGTCCAGCCTTTGCAATATCAAGGTACCCTATTGACCCCTAAGCAGGTAAACATCCAAGTCCTGCACCCACACCGTAAAAACCACATCCTTTACACAATGAAAATTGTATTTTTTGGTACACCACAGTTTGCTGTACCCACATTAGAAAAGTTATTGAATCATTCAGAATTTGACGTGTTGGCAGTTGTCACTCAACCAGATAAACGCCGGGAACGCGGAAATAAACTTACGCCTTCACCTGTAAAAGCGATCGCTACTGCTCATAACTTACCAGTATGGCAACCAGAACGGGTGAAAAAAGACACTGAAACTTTAACCCAACTCAAACAATTAAATGCAGATGTGTTTGTTGTTGTCGCTTATGGACAGATTTTATCATCAAAAATCCTCAATATGCCAAAATTGGGCTGCATTAATGTGCATGGCTCGATTTTACCCAAATATCGGGGTGCAGCGCCGATTCAGTGGTGTTTGTATAACGGCGAGAGGGAAACGGGGATCACAACTATGTTGATGGATGCAGGGATGGATACCGGGCCAATGCTACAAATAGCCACTACACCCATTAGACTACTGGATAATACTCAAGATTTAGCCTTCACACTAGCTGCGATCGGTGGGGATTTATTGGTAGAAACTCTGTTGAAGTTGGAAAATCAGGAAATTCAACCAATTCCCCAAGATAATTTAGCAGCTACTTATGCACCTTTGATTCAAAAACAAGATTATGTTTTGGATTGGTCAAAAAGCGCTATTCAATTACACAATCAAATCAGAGGATTTTACCCTAACTGCACGGCTACCTTTCGTGATAACCTGTTGAAAATCACCGCTTCTGCTCCCCTTGGTTTGGTAGGCGATCGCGATCTTCCACCAGAATTAATTCATAAATTGCCTGATTTGTCAAATGTATCAGACAAACCGGGAGTTGTAGTCAGCATTGTCAAAGGAATTGGAGTGATCGTCCAGACTGGGGAAGGTTTGTTGCTGTTGCGAGAGGTTCAGCTAGCTGGTAAACGTCCCCAGTCGGGATGGGATTTTGTTAACGGTACCCGCTTAACTGTGGGAGAAGTGTTTGGTACGGGTAGTTGAGGGATTGCCAATTTTAGATTTTGAATTAAAGGAAAAATCTAAAATCCAAAATTAAATGGCTTCTAACTTTTCATAAAAGCGGCAAGATTCGCAAGGGCCATCTGGGTTGACTGCACAGCGAATGATTTCTGAATGAGCATTGTAGGAACAGGTTGCATCACCAACTACCCAACATCCACCTACCAAACTTTTCTCAGATGGTCGTTTAGCTGACTGCACGTAAATAGCAATATTATGTAAGCGGTAGCGCCCAGCTTTAAGTTGGTATCTATGACGGCGTTCTAAAACCGCATAGGTTTTACCTTCAAAATCGAGATAATTTCCGGGTTGGGGTGTCCAATCAAGTTGCACTTTACCGAGTAACTCGCGTGGATGCGTCAGAATCACCTCGGTTTGTAAAGAGTCTGGCTCCATAAGCTTATGTGATTTGATTTACATTATAAGGATGGTATAGCAATAGCTTTCTTTAGCTTACCGAATTTAGATTATAGTTAATAATTCGCTCTTATTGCGAAAAATATACATACAGCGATCGCCTGACAAAAGTATTTTGTAGCGGCGCACAACACCTAGCAAGCTAAAACACATCTAATTTACTAGTACAGCACGGCGGAAATAAGCCACCCATTCCAAATGAACAAAAGGCTTACGCTGTATTCATTTTGAATTTTGAATTTTGAATTCCGCCTTGCGGTACTAGGACTATCCCTTTCAAGGTATTCAACGAAAATACGTTGTTTCAGTGCTATTATCCTGAGTTCTCCGCTCAGATTTTGGGCTTTTTTAACAATCTTCGTTCCGAATTTCACTACCTTGAAAGGGCTTGTTCTATTTACATATTAAAAACTTCCAGGATTATCATCAAGTGCTAGCAAGAAATTAATTAGGTCTGCTTGCTGCTTGGAATTAAACCCGGACTGTCTATCTACGTAGAAGTCATGACCAGTGCCATCAAGGTTACTACGCACTAAAGCAGGGTTAGCTTTGTTGGCTTTCACAACTAAGGCACGAAGATCGCGATCAACTAAGGCCCGCAAGCTGCTAGCGGCATCGGCAGGTATACCAAGGCTTAGAGTACCAGAAAGCCCTAAGCCACTCTTGTCAACAACCGTGAAATCACCATTTGAGTCAACTGTCAGGCTTCCTGCGCGTACTGCTGCACCACCATCGTGCAAATATGGTGCGCTTAAATAAAGTCCACGTAACGTACTAGTTTTGTAACCGCCTTTTGGCAATATACCTTTAGGTAGAGTTGTGGGACTATCGGAGATACCTTGTGTTGGTACATCCAGCACTTCAGCGTTAGCAGGTATGGGAACGGGAGTGTTAAAAGTGTATAGCTTGGGCGGTACTAACAAGTTATTCAACTTCAAACGAGATTCGGCACGAGCTGGGTTAGTACGAATTTCATCAAGTGGATGAATTTTGTTGTCAGTGAAGAAGGGTGGAATATGGCAAGTTGCACAATTGGCCTTCTCAAATATTTTTGCGCCACGCTTAACAGAATTGCTGGTCAAAGCTTGCCAGTTTTCTGAAGTCTGGTTGGCAGGCGGTACTAAGCTATTTTGAAAAGCAGACATGGCGTTGTCAGCAAATAAGAAAGTACCACTGGCAATATCAATGGGGTTTCCAGTATTTGGGCTGAAAACCAAACCGTTATAAGTAAACAAACTGGGGCTTAGGTTTGGGTAAGTTCCTGTACCAGGGGCAGGAATTTGATCTTCTAATTCTGCTTGTGTAGGATTTGGTGCAATTACCCCCCGCAACCACTGTGAGGGTTTTACCGGAGGCCCATCTGGTAAACGGAGGCTGGGAACGGCAGCATTTTGTAGTAATGTACCAATATAAACTTCTGAATCAATACCAAGAGTTTCTGCACTGATTTGAGCGGCTGCGAACAGATTGTTTTCTGAAGAGTGAACACCGTTAGCTACAGCACTGAGTCCCGCAAATGGGCCCACAGCAAACTGTCCATCAAAGAAATAAGGATGATTCTTAAATGTGAAGATACTAGGAATTTGAGTAGTATCGTTGATACTATCTGAAGAACTCTCAAAATTACCAAAAGGCACATCCAAGACCGCATCATCAAAGGCTTTTTCAAACTTTTCAGGATCAGGTAGTTCTACTTTATTACCTTTACTGTCTAGAATAATTTTCCCATTGCCTCGGTATTCTGGGCTTAGGGGATTAAACTTCAACCGCGAAAATGCCGCAGAAGAATTTGGTGCTAAAGCAACTAGCAGAGGAGTAGCAATTTCACCATTAGGTACTCCCAAAAGACGTTCACCTTTATTTGAAAGAGATACATGGCAGACAGCACAGGTAATATCAATGTTAGATGTGATTTGCAGACCAATGGGGAAAGTCCCTCCCTTTTCCATTTTGAAGCCTGTATTGACAACAGTTCCTTTGGGAAAAGTTCTACTACCGAGTGTTATATCTTTCTGAAGAATAATTTGTAGGTTTGTTGTCGGCTGACTTTGCAACTTGATTATTGCTGTCTGTAATTCTGGCAAAATTTTAGTAATGCCAAGTCCAAAACCGAATACTCCTTGCAAACCAAATGTGTCGCCAATCTTGCGATTGAATAATATATCTTCACCTTGAGCAATTAATTCCTGGGTAATTTTAACTGCCCCTACCCGTTGATAGGAAATAGGGTCATTAGGATCGAGTCCCTTATGTACAACTACTCGTGCTGCTTCTTGAGGGCTAAGTAGTTTACCGAAATAGTCGTAATAGCCTAGCGGTTGAGTAGGAGCAGGTTCCAAAAGATCAATGTTAGCGAAGTTAGCGAAAGCTTTCTGGCTTGTCATCAAGGAATTTGATAACAAGATGCCAAAAACACTAATGAGAAAAACGCAGATTAATAAGAAAATCTTGGTTTTGAACACATAAACAACCCTAACGACACCAGTCTTAGGGTTGTTATTTTTTTGTTTCACAGTGAGGTGTTGACTGAAAGGCTATAAGTAGATATATCACACTCTTACGTAAATATATGTAACAGTGCGTTTAATTCTTTATCAATTTGATAGCTGGATTAGTTGCTTATACTTATATATAGCCGTAGTCACCGAACAAGGCAAAAGTAAAAAGTTAAAAGACACTCATAAAGAAAAAGAAAAAACATTGAACCTAAAGGCTTGTCTTCAGTACCTCTAGGCATTTTTGGGATGCGTTGAACTCAGATTCAATTTAATGAATTCTCTCTCTGAGTAATTGCTCTTCTAAGGCAGCAATGCGATTGTATGCTGCTGTTAATTGTGCTGTCAGTCGTTGTATTTGAATTTCTGGTGTTATGTTATCTCCAGCTTGACGATGCTTATCTGGATAAATACCATCTCTCAAGACATCCTTGTGTTCCATTTCTGGATTTAAAGTGATACGTTTGAACTGGTAGCCTCCAGCCGCGCCATTTTCCTGATCATTATCCTTTGCTTGTGTATTCGCTAAAGAACACTCTGAGAAAGCTTGAGTGACTTTAGCATCAAGCTGCTCAATTACTTGGCACAGGGAATCCAGTTTTTCGCTTAAAGTCAGGATCTGCTGTTGTAATAGCTCCATTTAATACCTTTTATCCGTACATTTTCTTTATGTTATTCAATTTACTCCCAACCTTAAATATACTTATGGATTATTTAAGTATTGATAATTTTTGCTAGAAATGTGACATTTAAATTATTACTTCTAAATATAGGACTCATATAG
>CAZZZY010000100.1:0-9089 GCA_964658545.1 uncultured Acetobacteraceae bacterium
AGGGGAGCAGAGGGGCAAAGGGGCAGGGTGAAAATAACCAATGCCCAATGCCCAATTACCAATAAAATAACTAATGACTAAAATAATTTGGCAACAGGGTGAATTAATTGAAGTGACGATCGCTAACCTGAGTGATACAGGCGATGGTGTGGGACGGGCTGATGAGCGTGTTGTGTTTGTCCCGGATACTGTACCAGGCGATCGCGCCATTGTGCGTTTAGTTCATGTTAAACCAAAATACGCCCACGGCAAGCTCCAGCAGCTATTAGAACCATCTCCCCACCGGATCAGACCCAATTGTATTGTGGCGGATAAATGCGGTGGTTGCCAGTGGCAACATATTAATTATGACTACCAGCTAGTAGCCAAGCAAAATCAAGTTATCCAAGCCTTAGAACGCATTGGCGGTTTTGTCCAACCACCGGTCAATCCGGTACTCGCCGCCCCTTCTGCTTTAGGTTATCGTAATAAATCTACATATCCTTTGGGTACATCGGCAACAGGACAGGTACAAGCTGGTTACTACCAAAAAGGTAGTCACCAATTAATTAACTTAAATCAATGTCCAGTCCAAGACTCACGATTAAATCCCTTACTTGCTGAAGTTAAGCAGGACATTCAACAACGGGGTTGGCAAATCTATGATGAACAGCGCCACCAGGGAAAAATTCGCCATCTCGGTTTACGCATTGGCCGACACACTGGAGAAATGTTGCTGACTTTGGTGGTGAAAGACTGGAATTTATCAGGAATTGAAACCCAAGCCCAGGAATGGTTAAAGCGCTATCCGCAGTTAGTTGGAGTGTCGCTCAATCGCAATGGCGATCGCACAAATGCTATCTTTGGATTAGAAACCCGTTGCATCGCTGGAGTCCCCCACCTGCGTGAAAATTTTGCTGGACTGGAATTTCAAGTGCGCCCAGATACATTTTTCCAAGTGTATACAGAAACAGCAGAGGCTCTATTGCAGATAATTCAATCAGAACTCAATCTTCAAGGGCATGAGTTGCTAGTTGATGCCTACTGTGGTATAGGGACTTTAACTTTACCCCTCGCCAAAAAAGTCCGTATTGCTACAGGATTAGAAGTGCAAGCAGCAGCAGTAGAACAAGCTATTTTGAATGCCCACCGCAACGGAATTGATAATGTAACGTTCCAAGTCGGGGCAGTAGAGAAATTGCTTCCCAAAATGGGCACAATACCAGAAGTAGTAATACTCGATCCGCCACGGAAGGGGTGCGATCGCGCTGTCATCGACACTTTACGGCAATTGAAACCATCTCGGATAGTTTACGTCAGCTGTAAAGTAGCTACCCTCGCCCGTGACCTGAAATTACTTTGTCAAGACGGGCAATATACCATCACACGGGTGCAACCTGCTGATTTTTTTCCTCAAACTGCTCATGTTGAAGCTGCCGCCTTTCTTGTGCTATCACAATTGCACAAGGATGGTAATTCCTTTACAAAAACTGAAGTTTGAAATTTTTAGTCTAGTGCATACTAAAGATGCTAAAATTGAATTAAGCTAAAAATAAAAGTTCGTTTTGTTTAAATAAATTCAAGTTGCATAGGTTCTTATAAATTATGAATTGGATTGTGTAAATGACAAATCGGCAATTAACTAGAGTATGCCAATGCTCTGTAAAATTACTAGCATCTTTTGAAGTTGCTTAATTCATTATCAAAACTATTCCAGCCGTTATATATCTAAGCAATCCCAACTCATACTATAGGGCTAATGCTCCCTAGCATTTTCAAAATTTAGTTTTAAAGACGCAAGTTTGAAGGCAGCATGACCACCTCAAGTCTTATCAGGGTGCCTGTAATAGCAAACTGATGTCTAGCTAACTGAAAGCTATGGGGTTTCTCTTGTGATTACAATTTCACTCCGTCCAGTTGCACGTTATTGGGGCACTATTAGTTTTGCCTCAACCCTCTACCTTTGTCCAATCTTAGATTTACTGTTGGCAGAAATTCCAGCCAAATTACAAGCAGAACTCCGGCTAGGACTTCAAGAAGCCCTAGTAAATGCGGCTAAACATGGCAATAATCTCGATCCAAGTAAAACAGTTGTAGTCCGTTTTTCCTTAATAGATAATCAATATTGGTGGATAATATCAGACCAGGGTAGCGGCTTTACTCCTTCATCTACCAATGAAGAAGAACCAACAGACTATCTTCCACCAGACGAATCAGAAAGTGGTCGTGGTCTATGTCTTCTCCATCAAATTTTTGATCAGGTAGAGTGGAACCGCAAAGGCACAGAATTGAGGCTTTGTAAACAAATGGAAAATCGCCGGGGACTATCTCTGCGGCGATGACTTAGTGAGGAGTTAGAAGTTTTAAATTCTTAACTCCTCATCTTAGGATTCAATAAAAAGTATTGTCTATTGGTGGTAACTGTGCTGAGTCATTTGTTCCTGGTTTTGGACTTGGTTTTCGTGGATTTGGAATTGCAGTAGAACCTCCAGAAATATCATCGTCTGACTCCCACGGTTCATCTTCGTGTTGATCCAAAGGGTCTAGTCGTAATGCAAACTTAAGATTGTTATAAGATTGTTCAATTTTCTGGTCATCGTCTTGCGCTAGAGACTCAGATAGTTCCCGAATTAGGGTTTTGACGCGCTGGCGATGATTAAAAGCAAACTGCGGGTTGAAACCTCTCTCTAGCTCTTGAAGTAATCGTTCTGCTAGCAAAATTAAAGCCTCAGAACGATTACGTTTCTCTAAAGCTTCTTGATCCATTAACTTTTTCCGTGAGTCGGACACGGAGGGGCAGAAATGGAGCGATCTAACCAACCAATTGCCTGTTCTAATCTAGCTTGAGCTTCTTGTGGCTGATTCTTTAAAAGATACACAATAGCGGCTGCCACTTGTTCATTAGCGCGGGAATTGCGGTTAGACTTGAGGCGATGCCAATCGTTAGGGGAAATGCTCAGTCTTTCCATGAGGGCTTGAGCTAGTTCCAGAGTACTAAGTTCATTCAGTTGACTGGTTTGAGGCAGCTGGGTAGATTGGGACATAACTATTGGCACATTTGCATTTACTTCTACTTTACTACTTGTAAATGAAGCCGCCTAAACAATCACAACCATCAGCAGAAAATCCCGAACCAGATTTTGAACAAGAGTTAGAGGAAGTAGAGCGATCGCTTCTATCCTTAAGAGAACGTTACGATCAAGTGCAACGCGATCGCCAACAACAGGCACAATGGCAACAGCGCCGCGATCAACTAAAGCACAATAAATCTCAGACACCAGAAATCAAAGCAGAGTTACGGCAAATTCAACAGCAGTTGGAAATGCTAGAAGTAAACTTAGAAAGCCAGTTATTTTCTTGGCGTAGCCTGAAAAAACCTTTCTGGCAAGCTGTCCGCTTTGGTGGAATGGGCGTTATCATAGGCTGGATATTAAAGTCTTGTGCTGGGTAATCCCAATTTGGGATTTTGGATTGGGTGAGTCCATTAAGATTCTTTAATAGATGTACTGACTACGTTGACGAAATACAAGTTTTAAAATATGGCAAATCGACGGATTGCAGAAATATTGCGAAGTGGTCAACCTGATGAGTCTCTCCTAGTTCAAGGCTGGGTGCGGACGAAACGCGAGTCCAAAGGGTTTGCTTTTATTGAAGTCAATGACGGCTCATCACTAGCTAATTTGCAAGCCGTGATCAATCAGGATTTGCCAGATTACGAAGCTATCTTGAAAAAACTAAATACGGGTGCGGCTGTCGAGGTGACAGGGGTACTAGTGGCTTCTCTTGGTAAAGGACAGCGAATTGAGTTGAAAGCCGAGACAGTGAAAGTCTACGGCGAAGCTGATCCCGATACATATCCCCTGCAAAAGAAACGCCATTCCTTTGAGTTTCTGCGAACCATTGGACATTTGCGATCGCGTACCAATTCTTTTGGTGCAGTTTTCCGCGTCAGAAATGCTTGTTCGGCAGCAATTCACCAATTCTTCCAAGAAAGAGGCTTTTTGTGGGTACATACACCCATCATCACCGCTAGCGATTGCGAAGGCGCAGGTGAACTGTTTAGCGTTACCAGTTTAGATTTAAAGAATATTCCCCGCACACAAAATCAAGCAGTAGATTACAGCCAAGACTTTTTTGCTAAACCCACATATTTAACAGTTAGCGGCCAGTTAGAAGCGGAAGTGATGGCGATGGCGTTTAGTAACGTCTACACCTTCGGCCCTACCTTCCGTGCAGAAAATTCCAACACCTCGCGCCACCTAGCAGAATTTTGGATGGTTGAGCCGGAAATGGCTTTTTGTGACTTAGAAGGCGATATGGATTTAGCCGAGGCGTTTCTGAAGCACATTTTTAAATATGTGTTGGAAACTTGCCCAGAAGATATGGAATTTTTCAATGAACGCATTGATAAATCTGTGTTGTCAACAGCCGAAAATATTATTAATAATCAGTTTGAACGCTTAACTTATACAGAAGCGATCGCACTTTTAGAAAAAGCTGATGTTAAATTTGAATATCCCGTGAGTTGGGGTTTAGACTTACAATCAGAACACGAACGTTACCTAGCTGAACAATTATTTAAAAAGCCTGCGATCGTTACAGATTATCCAGCGCAAATCAAAGCTTTTTATATGCGTTTAAACGACGATGAAAAAACCGTCCGTGCAATGGATATTCTCGCACCCAAAATTGGCGAAATTGTCGGTGGTTCCCAGCGCGAAGAACGTTTAGAAATATTAGAACGCCGCGTGTTAGCGCAAGGATTAAACCCAGAAGACTTGTGGTGGTATCTTGATTTGCGTCGTTATGGTACTGTTCCACACGCAGGTTTTGGACTAGGTTTTGAACGACTCGTGCAATTTATGACAGGTATGGGAAATATTCGTGATGTGATTCCCTTTCCGCGTACACCACAAAGTGCTGAGTTTTAGTTTGATTAAATAAGGGGATTAAAAATCGCGTCTACAAAAACCAAGTCCGTCTGGAGCCATCAAATGGTCGATTAAATCTGCCAAAAGTGGAGAAAGATTGAGTGCAGATTTTCGCCAGTGCAACTCGTTAGTCAGAGGGTCATAAATTTCTTTATCCTGGGGTTCTTTACCTGTAAGCAGAAAAATAAAAGTCCGTCCCAATGCAAAAAAGTCTGACTGTTGTACCGAATAACCGTTTTGTTGCTCTGGCGGTGAATAGCCTTGTGAAATAATTCTGGTATGGGAATTTCCCGCCAAAATCGTTGTCGTGACTTGTCGAACTGCACCAAAATCAATTAAGACAAGCTGCCCATTTGGTCGCAGCATGATATTTTGAGGCTTAATATCACGGTGAAAATATTGATGAGCGTGTACTAAAGCGAGAATTTCTACAAGTTGTTTGAGCCAATTGAGAGCTTGAGCTTCAGAAAGACGTTGATAATTACGAAATTCCATCCACTCCTCTAAATTTACGCCTTCAATTTTCTCCATTGCTAAACAGTGCAATGGTACAGAGCTATTTTTAGGTAAAACAGTAAAATAACCATCTGGTTCTACCTTGGGAATACCCTCACTGTTTAGCTGACTCAAAACCTTTGCTTCCTGCTGAAACAGTTCAATGGCTTTGGAGTTATTCTCAGTCAGCACTTTTAAAACTTTAGTTTTGCCACACTCGTCAACTTCAAAAGTGTTACCAAAGCCACCTTGTCCTAGTTGTTTGAGTACCCGATAGCGACCTTGCAACAGTATTTCTGACCCACAGTTACGGCAAATAAGGTTGTTTGCATTCACTGGGTCAACAGGTTTTGCACAATGGGGATTTATACAATAGGTCATTACACAGAAGTAAATATCCTAAAGAATTAACTTTTATTTATCAAGAAAGGCAGAGGGCAGGAGGCAGCTATGCTGAAGGGAATACTGCCTCCTGCCTCTGCCTGTGATCGAAGGGAACAAGGGTATAAAACCCCACCGTCTATACGGTGCTTACAATTGGTTGGGGTCTGAATCCCCAACGAAAAAGTTCCTTCTGCGCTCTGCCCTCTGCCTTCTGCCTTCTTCAAATCTAAGGTTCTAGTAATAGAGTTCCCTAAAACTCTGACAAAGTAGCATATAGTTTTTAGAATATGCCTGCAATAAATTTCTCATCACCGTAGGATTGGGGTCTTGCATAGCCTACAAGGAATATCAAAGCTAGCAACGGAGATATAAATAAATGTTAATGTTACTTCTCAACATTGGGAATGAGCGATATGCCATAGAAAGCCGACAGGTTGTAGAAGTAATACCATTTGTTTTGCTCAAAAGTTTGCCTCACCAGCCTGAGTATATCGCTGGTGTTTTTAACTATCGGGGACGCATTGTACCAGTCATCGATTTATGCCGATTGATGCGTGACAAACCCTCCAGTGAGTACCTGAGTACTAGGATTGTCCTAGTCAATTATTGGGGAAGTAATAATACAGAACTTAAAGCTCCCTATATTTTGGGTTTGATTACAGAACAGGTTGTAGAAACATTACACAAATCTGAAGCCGAGTTTGTTGATTCTAATATCCAGATAGATACAGCAGCATATTTGGGCAAAATGATTGTAGATGACCAAGGGATGATTCAGTGTCTTCGCATTGAGTATTTGTTGTCAGAAGTACAGCAAGTTAATCTCTTGCCAGAAAGTCATTACAATACTGGATTTTAAATTGGTCTGAAGAATCAAGAAATGGCACAATCTGTAATTGAAGCTTTACTAAGAAGCAAGATTGGTTTAGATGCAAATTCTATTGGTGCTGATGCGATCGCAAGTACGATTTATCAACGCATGGCAGATTGTGGGATAACGGATATTGCTAGCTATCTAGGTAAATTGCAGGTATCTAGCCACGAATGGGAAGCACTGATTGACAGCGTGATTGTTCCAGAAACCTGGTTTTTTCGAGAACCAGAGTCTTTTGCATTTCTTAAGAATTATGTATTATCTGAGTGGTTGCCAAAAAATCCACGGGGTATATTGCGGGTTTTGAGTGTACCATGTGCAACAGGTGAAGAACCATATTCCATTGCGATCGCTCTCTTGGAAGCAGGATTAAATGCGATAAACATTCATATTGATGCTGTTGATATTAGCAAAAAATGCCTGCTAAAAGCCCAACGAGCAATCTACAATCAATACTCGTTTCGCAGTAATAGCCAATCCTTTCAAGACAGCTATTTTCAGCCCACTGAGGCTGGATACCACCTGTGTGAACAGGTTAGAGGCATGGTGAATTTTATTAATGGCAACTTGGCAGATCCGGCTTTTCTAGCTGACACGCCCCTTTATGATGTAGTCTTTTGCCGTAACCTGTTGATTTACTTCGATCTGACAACAAAAGAGCGCACGATTCAAATCCTAGAAAGGCTGCTAAGGCCAGAAGGCTTGCTATTTGTTGGACACGCTGAAGTTTGGTTATTGTTTAAAACTCAATTTGTCTCAGTTCGTCAACATTCAGTAGTTGCTCATCGAAAGTCCAAAGCGGGCGAAAATGTTCGCAAAAATCATCATCCCAATTTTCACAGACAAGGCATCACAGGCAAAAATATAGATGTTCTCAACAGGCGACAGCTACCGAAAAAAAACCATTCCAAGTTTGCCGCACCAGAGAAGTTAAATGTTGCTCCCCAGAACCCCATATTGCCAAAAGACCTAAAGGTGAATTTGTTAGAAACAGCTAGAGCTTTAGCCGACCAAGGTCGGTTAAATGAGGCAGTTAAACTATGCAACGACTATCTCAATCAAAATCAGGTAAGTACTGAAGGATATCTTTTACTAGGTCAAGTGCAGCAAGCGATGGCAGAAAATGAGCGGGCGGCACAATCTTTTCAAAAAGCAATTTATTTACAACCCACTCACGAAGAAGCGCTAACTCATTTGGCATTACTCAAAGAACATCAAGGAGATGTGGATAATGCTAATCTTCTCTGGCAACGAATTCACCGATTAACGAAGGATAAGCAGTTTTGAGGAGATCGAGTTGGAGGCAATACAGTTAAGTTAGGCATTTCTTCAGAACTGGATTTATCTACCTCAGATACGCAAACTTCTTACTCAGCACTCAGTACTTTTGAATAAGAAAGAAAAGCTAGTATTTATACTGAGCTAGCTACTTAATAATTTATTTCAAAATTTAAAATACAGACTGTTCATCTGGTTTCTGATTTGGGAATTTTAAGAGTTGAAAGCGTTTGACAGCAGCAGAGGAACAGTAGGATATCCAATGTTCAAGAACATGACCTTGCAAACACGGTTGATCGGTTCATTTTTATTCATAGGACTGATTGTACTCATAATGGCCTTGCTGGGATGGTTCACCACCAACGAGTTAAATAAGTCAATTAACACACTAACGACGAATAACATCCCCAGCCTGTCCGGGATATGGAAGATTAAGGACGGTCAGACACAAATCCAATCGGCAGAACGGTTATTATTTGATCCGGAAGCCACTGTTAGTGAAAGACAGGGTGCAATAACTCAAATGCAGGACGCTTGGAAACAGATTAATGGAGGGATTAAACAGTACGATGCAACGCCATTTACTGAAGAAGAAAGAAAAGAGTATGACTTACTTAAAGAACAACTAGACATCTGGAAAAAAGTTCATAATCAATTATTATATTTTGGACAACAATTCAATCAGCTTGGGATTCAGAATCCTTGGGAAAAACAAATTGAATTGATGCGTCAAGGAAAAGAAAAACCAGAGGAGTTTGCCACTATTCAGGAGGCAATCGAATTACGTAATCGCATGGAATCTCAGGGAGTAGATAAGGAGGAACCGTTATTTAAAATAACTAACGAACAAGCAAACAAACTTTTAAAACTTCATGAAATTTACATATCAGATACACAAAAATCAGTCGAAGAGAATGTGGCTCGCAGCATTTTATGGATTTCTGTAGGAATTGCTATTGGCCCCATAACTGCGATTATTTTTGGGGTTGTAATCGCTCGACAAATTACATTTCATATTATTGGTGTTGTTAGGGTTGCCGAGCAAATTTCCACGGGTAACTTAACCACTCAGGTCAAGGCTGACCCTAACAGAAAAGATGAAATGAATAGACTATTAATTGCTTTCCAAAACATGACCCAGAGTCTTA
>CAZZZY010000100.1:9189-12495 GCA_964658545.1 uncultured Acetobacteraceae bacterium
AAAGTACAGATTCGTTGCGGGAAATTAATCATGCCATAGCCCAACTTAACCAAGTTTCCCAAGGATTGCGTCAAGAGATTGCCCGCTTTCAGGTGAAAACAGAAGACGCTATACCCGGATTTCACTAACTCTCTTGAGCAGCCTTTATGAACCTCGTCACGCTATCAAATGTTGAACGTTGTTGGAATTTTATTGGTATTGAAGGCGATCGCTCTTGTCCCCAATTAGCCACCTATACCCATTGCCGCAATTGCCCTGTTTACTCTACTGCTGGACGCTATTTGCTAGAGCGCTCCATACCTGAAGATTATCGGCATGAGTGGACTCAGTTAGTAGCTAAATCTAGAGCCAGTGAAAATTCCCAAATATCCCATACTTTACCCACAACTCAAACTCTGACAGTTGTAATTTTTCGTCTCCAACGAGAATGGTTAGCACTTTCTGCCCAAATCTTCAAGGAAATGGCCCTTCCAAGCGTGATTCATACTCTGCCGCATCGCAGCAACCAAATCTTGCGGGGATTGGTAAGTATCCGAGGCGAATTACTTTTGTGTATCTCTTTGAGTCATCTGTTGAATCTGGAAGTTGCCGACACAGCAGTACAAACGGTAAGTCCAGTAGTCTATTCGCGCCTGGTGGTGCTAGAAAAGGCAGGTAACACTTGGGTCTTTGCTGTAGATGAACTTTATGGAGTACACCGATTTCATCGAGATGAATTACAAGATGCGCCTAAAAGTCTGACTCAAGGGACTCAAACTTATACTAAAGGATTATTTCACTGGCAACCTCCCGTTTCACAAATCGAGCGATCTGCCTCTGGCGGCAGCGCTTCACGATCGCACAGTGTCAGCTATTTAGATGATGAATTGTTATTCACCACCTTAGCTAGGAAGGTGCTGTGATCAAAAACCTAACCCCCCAACCCCTTTCCCTACAAGGGAAGGGGGAGTTTAGCTCCCCTCTCCTCGTAGGAGAGGGGTAGGGGGAGAGGTTCTTCCAAGATTAATGAATCGGTGTTCTAGGAAGGTGCAGGAATGTTAGAAGAATTTGATGTCAGCAATCTTTCCTTGCTTGATTTATTCAACATGGAAGTAAAAGCTCAAGTTGTGGTGTTGAACGATCGCCTGTTGGCACTAGAGACAAAGCCCGATCCCCAAGAAGAACTGGCAGGCTTAATGCGGGCAGCCCATTGCATCAAAGGCGCTGCCCGAATTGTCCGAATTGATCCGGTTGTCAACCTTGCCCACGCGATGGAAGACTGCTTTGTTGCGGCTCAAGAGGGAAAAGTTACTTTAACTGCCGATCGCATTGATGTGTTGTTGCAAGGGGCAGATATGCTCCTGCATATAGCTGAAGCGTATACAGCTAACCCAAATTTGCAAATTTTAGAAAATATCGGCATTCAATCGTTAGTGGGTGCGATCGCTAATATCCTAACTCCAGAGGCAATCTCTACAGAAATTCCTCTCCTACTAACAACAGCGCAGTTAGAAGAAAACCAACAGACAACCCAAGTCTCTCCATCGCCGCTAAACATCTCCACATCTTCAGAAGAACTAGGCATTAGCCAAAATCGGGCGGTGCGAATGAGTACTGAAAATCTCAACCGCTTGATGGGTTTGGCAGGAGAGTCTTTAGTTGAGGCCAACTCCTTAGAACCATTTGCTAACTCTTTGCTGAAACTGAGAAACAAGCAGGGGGAATTGTCCAATCTGCTGGAGAAGTTACAGGAGTTATTAGGCAACTATCATCTGGATCGGCAAATTAAGGAAACCTTGAGTGCAACTCATCAAAAAGCTAACGAATGTTACCAGATGATGAGCGATCGCCAAAACGAATTAGAAAAATTTTCTCAACGTTCTGCTAACCTTACCCAGCGCCTATATCAGGAAGTTATTGCTACCCGAATGTGTTCCTTTGCTGATGGGGGACAGGGATTTCCGCGAATGGTACGTGACTTAGCAAGACAATTGGGTAAACGGGTAAAACTAGAAATTGTCGGGAAATCTACTTTGGTAGATCGAGATATTTTAGAACGTCTGGAAGCTCCCTTGACTCATATACTGCGGAATGCGATCGATCATGGCATTGAACCGCCCCAAGAACGTCTAGCAGCCGGAAAGCCAGAAGAAGGAATTATTCGCATTGAAGTTGCCCATCGCGCCGGAATGCTGTTTATCACTGTTGCAGATGATGGACGGGGAATCGATATCGAGTTTTTGCGCCAAGCAGTCATCAGCAAACAACTGACAAACCCACAAATGGCAGCCCAACTTACGGAAGTTGAGTTAATGGAGTTCCTATTTTTGCCTGGTTTTTCCACCACCCAGACTGTCACCGAAATTTCGGGTCGGGGCGTGGGGCTGGATATAGCCCATAGCACAGTGCGGGAAGTTGGCGGGACGCTGCGGGCGGTTTCTGTGTTGGGAAGGGGGATGACCTTTTACTTACAGTTACCACTGACGCTATCTCTGATTCGCACTCTGTTGGTGGAAATTGCTGGCGAACCCTATGCCTTTGGCCTGACACGCATTGAACAGGTGTTGATATTATCTAAGTCTAATATTGCTGTATCGGAAAATCGCCCATTTTTCCTGATGAATAATCAACCTGTGGAGTTGATTTTGGCAAGTCAAGTTTTAGAGTTACCCTCGCCTGCGGTAAATATAGAATCGCTTTCAGTGATTGTGATTAGCGATCGCCTCAACCATTATGGATTAGTTGTAGATCGGTTTCTCGGTGAGTGCAGTTTGGTTGTCCGACCTTTAGATCCCCGCCTTGGTAAAGTCGCCAACATTAGCGCCAGTGCCCTCATGGATGATGGTTCGCCAGTGTTGATTGTCGATGTCGAAGATTTGGTACGTTCCATTGCGAAGGTGTTTTCTAGTGGACAACTCTCTCAGGTAAATCAGTCTACTCATCAAGCAGTTACCAAAACTTACAAGCGAGTGTTAGTGGTAGATGATTCGATAACTGTGCGCGAAATGGAGCGCAAACTATTGGAAAATAATGGTTACAAAGCTGAAGTGGCTGTTAATGGTATTGATGGTTGGAATGCAGTCCGTAGCGGCGATTATGACTTGGTGGTGACAGATATTGATATGCCCCGGATGAACGGCTTTGAACTCACCAGCCAGATAAAAACTCATGCCAAGTTGAAGCAAACACCAGTAATTATTGTATCTTACAAAGACCGCGAAGAAGACCGACTGCAAGGGTTAGAGGCTGGTGCAGATTATTACCTAACTAAGAGTAGCTTTCATGATGACACTCTGTTAAAGGCGGTGATTGATTTAATTGGAGAAG
>CAZZZY010000101.1:0-10608 GCA_964658545.1 uncultured Acetobacteraceae bacterium
AGCCGTAAGACATCAGGTGTACTAGCCGTCTACTAGGAGTTAGGAGTTGGAAGTTGGTGGGGAGTTCTCAAATTTACAATTAGTTTTTCAGTGGAGAAGATAATTTTATTTTGCCTTTTCTGCTCCTCTGCTCTCGGCTAAACTTAAAACTCAGGACTCAGCACGGGCTAAACCCTAGCTATCCGCTAACTACACTCAGGACTCACGATGACTGAACCAACGGTTGGCAAAGACCAACAACACCCTCTTTACAATCGCGATCGTCCCCTTATTGATATCTTACTCGCTCAAGAGGCGACAGACTATAACTTAGCGGAATTAGCTAGACTGCGAATGCGTTATCAAGGCTTTCCAGGCGCAAGAGATATCCACAAAGACCTGGATAAAGTCTTGCAGCAGTGGGGTTTGACCGAAGCCGAGCTTTTTGAGAAAACTCGCCAAATTCACGATTTGGGGGGTATTTACAAAAGTCGCGGTAAAAAAGATGAACAGGATTGGAATTAGGGAATGGGGAATGGGGCATCAACGAGAAGTACACCACCTAAATTTAGGTAATTTTTTACAGAAAAATGATAAGCACGACACCACTTGTTAGTGCGATCGCCCGATCTTGTAGCGACTGTCTTAAAAGTCAAGTGCGATCGCCGATCTTATTGCGAATTGCGAATTGGTTTCATAAACACCCTCTTAGAATGCTATACTTGCGTTGAGATCCGTAAGTCCTGTGTGGCTGACTAGATGAGACCTTATCATCAAATCCCAATTTTCGAGTGTGGTGAACCGTTAATGGCGATTCCTTTAGAATTGTTTGCGGTGGAATCTCCCCATCCTTATGAAAAATTAGGCGCACCTTATGGCGAACACTCTCCTTATTATCTCCGTCAAAGCGTTATTGAAAATTTGATCCAAGCGCAAAATTATCTCAATATTGTGCATCCTAACTGGCATATCCAAATCTTTGATGCCTATCGCCCGATCGCAGTCCAGCAGTTTATGGTAGATTACAGCTTCACCCAAGCAGTGCAGGATAGGGGATTAATTAACGTGGAGCTATCCCCAAACCAACACCAAGAAGTTTGGGAAGCGGTTTATGAAATTTGGGCTGTACCAAGTTTAGATGAAAAAACTCCCCCTCCTCACAGTACAGGTGCGGCGGTGGATGTGGCACTAGTAGATAATGCCGGGCAAATAGTAAATATGGGTTCGCCGATTGATGAAATGTCAGAGCGATCGCATCCCGATTATTATGCCAATAATTATGACCCAGAAGCACAACAGTATCATGCTCACCGTCAGTTATTGCGAGATGTAATGTTAAAAGCCGGTTTTCAACGCAATCCTAGAGAGTGGTGGCATTTTTCGGTTGGCGATCAAATGTGGGCTTGGTTGAATAATCAATCCAATCCAGCAAATCTTGTCACAGCCCATTATGGCCGTCTTGCATAGATGTGTTAGGCATCTTGAGGATTGAGACTGATCATCTGCCAAGTGGTATAAGTACCAATGGGACTCCACAGTAAATAAGGAACTAGTAGCAATGCTGCCCAACCAGAAAAACCTAAAACTGCAAGTATTAATAAAGCACTAATCATAAAACCTGTGCCGCCAAGAATTGTGCCGACTTTCAGGCTGCGAAGCCTAAACATTACAGGCGTATAAGCAATGGTAATAATTTCTAAAAGCAAGTATAAACCCATGATTAACCAGGTTGAGGTGCTTCCTGGGTCTTTTTCCCAGACAATATAAGCTGACCAAGCACCGCAAATAAATATTACAGTCCAGATAATTGGAATTGCACCCTCAAAAGTTAGCCATCTCGGTCGTTGTAAGCGCTTGAACCATTGGCGATCGCTAGGCGTAATCACGTTAGCAGCTAAAGCAACCAAGAAAGCCACGCCCCCAATCACCATCCAAGATTTAATCATGCCCATTAGTCCTTTACAAGCGCCATCTATCGCTTAATATCACTCTTTATAGTCTGATTTTGTAAATTTAGTTGCTAATTAGTCATCATCCCTGAGTTTGAAACTTTCACATCATTTGGCAGGATTTTAAATTTTGGGCATTGGGCATTGCTTTAGGATTGCTAATAGTTGCGTCAAACTTTGCCCGAAAATTCCTTACTAAAACTCGTTGACTCCTGAACTTTTAGCTAAATATCTAACTTAAAGCTATATCGGCTTATTACTTATGATAGTTATTAAAACTCACTTGGATGAGTGAAAGTAGTGGGAGTGATGAGTGAGAGTAAATATATTTAGTAGCTGAGGTTCAAAGCATGGACTCGACAGGTAAGGTTCAAATTGTGGACTCGTCCTGGTGCGTGCCACTGCCGTTGAAAGATTATGCAATGAGCCGAGTAACTGTCTACTTTTATAGCGACGGATGGATTCCAATTAAATATTGTGTTTTGGAAAAGGCAATTTTGCTTCACTATAAGGCTAACTTAGAAGGCAAGGAAATTTTATTATTTCCTGCGAATCTAGACCCTAATCAATTCTCAAACTCTTTTAACTCAAATGCATTTAGGTAGACTATTTTTCAAACATCTTGGCAACATATATAGCAATACAGTTCAGTTAAGCAATTTTTTCCTTCTCTTTCTTCTCTCTGCGTCGTGCCAGTTGCTTCAAGTCGGGGAACC
This sequence comes from uncultured Acetobacteraceae bacterium, assembly GCA_964658545.1. Lineage (GTDB taxonomy): Bacteria > Cyanobacteriota > Cyanobacteriia > Cyanobacteriales > Nostocaceae > Nostoc. The sequence goes on from CAZZZY010000101.1 coordinate 2,645, forward strand.
GCAAGAGCGCACTGGCTTCTCTGCGCCTTGGCGGTACCCTGCGGTCAGCCGAAGCGTCTACGTTAAAAAATTGACTTGGATAACAGAGTTTTAGCCTTAACCCAAGCGTATTGTACTATAGGACTCCTATTTAATTTTTGAAATATACGTAGGGTGAGTTATGCCAAAGGCTAACGCACCACCTCGAATTTTAGGTGCGTTACGCTACGCGATAACACACCCTACATATACTTAGATTTTTTCAAAAATCAAATACTATTCCTATATTTGGTTGCTATTACAAATGATTTTGGGATGACTGTTACAAGTAACCAGTTAAAATAAAGGACACAGATTGAAAGGCTAAAGCCATGAAGCATATTATCGTCTTCGGCAGCATAAATATAGACTTGGTAGCAACAACACCCCGGTTACCAGTCGCTGGAGAAACGTTGCTAGGAGAAGAATTTTTTAAATTTTCGGGAGGTAAGGGAGCGAATCAAGCCGTAGCATTAGCAAAATTGGGAATTCCTACCCAGATGGTGGGGCGTGTAGGTGCAGACGATTTGGGTGTGGAACTTATCAAAAATTTGCAAGCATCTGGTGTGCAGATTGGTAATATTTTCGTTAATAAGACTGTTAGTTCTGGAGTCGCCATCATTGCTGTAAATCATGCCGGGGAAAATCAAATTATTGTAATTCCTGGTGCAAATGGGTGTGTTAATCAAGAAGATGTAGAACGATTGTCCCACTTATTACCAGAAGCTACAGCACTGCTTTTACAATTAGAAATTCCGATGACTGCCGTGTTTGCAGCCGCTAAAGCCGCCAAAAAAACCAAAGTAAGGGTAATTCTCGATCCTGCACCCGCACAATCTGATTTCCCAGATGAACTTTACCCATTAGTGGACATTATTACACCGAATGAAGTTGAAGCCGCGCAGTTAGTGGGTTTTCCTGTAGACGGAGAGGAACAAGCAACAAAGGCTGCGGGAGTTTTATTACAACGGGGTGTGAAATGTGCGATCATCAAACTAGGTGCTAAAGGTGTTTTTTGTGCCACTGCTGAGGAAAAGTTTTTTGTCCCCGCGTTTCCAGTTCATGCGGTTGACACCGTAGCTGCTGGCGATGCTTTTAATGGCGGCTTAAGTGCGGCACTTTTTGCAGGACTTTCTTTACATGAGGCAGTTGTTTGGGGTGCAGCAGCAGGTGCTTTGGCGACGACAAAACCAGGCGCACAAACTTCACTACCCGATAGGTTGACATTTGATGCATTTCTGAGAGAGAACTTTGAACTGCGATGTCTACGACGGGCTACGCCTACGCAAGTTTGATACGATTAGCTTAAAAGTTTTCCCAAAGCAAGATTGTCACCATGAGCAACTCAACTCCAATGGATGACCAAAAAAATCTCCCCAAGAAACAGGGTAGGACACTCCCTCCCAAGCTAATCATCTGGCTAGGAAAATTTGTCTGGACAACTATGTGGCAGATAATGATGTCAAAGCTTGCTCCTAGCAATCAGTCGGGAGCATATATTCGTCCGAATAGTCAGTTTCGCAAGTTCATTAGCACAGAAGAAGAAAATCCACACCCACCAGCCGCAGGGCGCTACAAACTCTATGTGGGGTTGGGATGTCCTTGGGCACATCGAACCCTGGTTGTGCGATCGCTCAAAAAACTCGAAGCGGTAATATCAGTATGTATCCTCTCTCCTTCTCCCATTGAAGGCGGTTGGATATTCAACGAAGAAGAACAGGGTTGTCGGACACTGGCTGAATTTTATCAGTTGGCAAAACCTGGTTACAGTGGACGCTCTACAGTTCCAATTTTATGGGATAACCAAACAAAAACTATCGTCAATAATGAGAGTTCAGAGATTATTATCATGCTGAACTCTGAGTTTAACGAGTTTGCCAACAATCCCAAGCTGAATCTCTACCCAGAAGAACTTAAAGATAAAATTGACTGGTGGAATGAAAAGATTTATCACGCGGTAAATAACGGTGTATATCGCTGTGGCTTTGCCCAAAGCCAAGAAGCATACAATCAAGCTTGTAACGAACTGTTCGCAACTCTTGATGAGATTGACATGGCATTGCAGACTAATCGATATTTGTGTGGAGACAATCTCACCCTTGCAGATGTCCGTTTATTCACGACGTTATTTCGGTTTGATAGTGCCTACTACGGGTTGTTTAAGTGCAATAGGCAGCGAATTCGAGACTATCATAACTTGGGTGCTTACTTACGCGATCTATATCAGCTTCCAGGTGTAGTTGACACCTGCGATGTAGAGAGTGTGAAGCGCGACTACTACGGAAACCTATTTCCACTCAATCCGGGTGGGATCATTCCCGATGGGCCTGATATGTCTTATCTTAATCAACCACATGGGCGCGATCGCATCGGCAAAGTGAATGCTTCGTAAGGTACATTAAGAATTGATACTTCGATGCCTGCATTCTGAAGTTGGTGTAATCGTGAACCAGATTAATCGAGTTGCAATTGTCGGTGGAACTCATGGCAATGAGTTTACCGGGGCCTATTTAATCCAAAAATTTGCTCAGTTTCCCCATTTGATTACCAGACCAAGTTTTGAGACAGTTACTCTGTTAGCAAATCCTAAAGCTTTTGCAGCAGGGAGGCGATATGTAGAGAAGGATTTAAATCGCTGTTTTCTCAAACAAGATTTACAAGATCCGACTCTGAGCAGTTACGAAGAATTGCAAGCCAAATCAATCCAAAATAGATTAGCATCAGTTAGGGATAAACAAGCATATTTTATCTTAGACTTGCATAGCACTACAGCTAATATGGGTCTAACAATTATTTTGGTAAACAGTCATCCCTTAAACTTGCAATTGGCTGCTTATCTGAGCCAGATTAGCCCTTTGGTGAAGGTTTATCGCTCCTCTTTCAAATCAATTGCAGAAAACCCATTTGTAAATTCCTTGTGCGAATTAGGCTTTGCATTCGAGGTGGGACCTATTGCCCAAGGACTCTTAAAATCGACGTTGTTTCAACAAACAGAGGAACTTGTTTACGCAGTTATCGACTATCTAGAACAGTTTAACCAGGGTAAAATCTCACCAACTAACGCTCCGTTGATTCTCTATGACCATTTATCAGTTGTGGACTATCCCAAAAAACAGGATGGTACAATCTTTGGGATGATTCATCCAGAGCTTCAGGACAAGGATTATCAAGCCTTAAACCCAGGAGATCCAGTGTTTTTGACGTTTGATAATAAAACAATTGTTTATGAAGGAGAATCTACCGTTTGGCCGATTTTTATTAATGAGGCAGCCTATTACGAAAAGGGAATTGCCATGTGTTTGACTCAGAGGCAGCAAATCAATCTCTAGGATGTTGAAAATTGTTTGTATAATCGCTTTTTATGGGAAGTGATGATATAAATGAAGCATTAGAATCTAGAAAATATGCTGAATACTTAAACTCACAATGAAAACGAAGCGACCAGCAAACAGACCAATAGCCAGTCTTTCTTTAGACTTGGATAATGTTTGGTCTTTTCTAAAAAATCAGGGCGTTCCGGGTTGGGAGACTTTTCCTTCTTACTTAGATATCGCAGTCCCTCGGTTCTTAGAAATTTTCCAGCAATGGAATTTGACAATCACAGTTTTCATTGTGGGTCAGGATGCAGCCCTGGAAAAGAACACCAAGGCATTACAAGCGATCGCTAGCGCCGGTCACGAAATTGGCAATCATTCATTTTACCATGATCCGTGGCTACATCTGTATTCAGAGGATGAGATTGAGGAAGAAGTGGCCTTAGCCGAAGAACATATCAAACGCGTCACCCATCAACATCCTATCGGCTTCCGGGGGCCTGGATACAGTTTTTCTCCTGCGGTCTTAAAAGTCTTAGCACGCCGGGGATACGAATATGATGCTTCGACTTTTCCCACATTTTTGGGGCCCATAGCCCGAGCATATTACTTAATGACCTGTAAACTGAGCAAGGAAGAACGCAAGAAACGGGAAGCCCTATTTGGCGGTTTCAAGGACGGTTTGCAACCTCTAAAACCTTACCAGTGGCACATGGGTAAGGATAAACTGACTGAAATTCCCGTTACCACCATGCCAATTTTCAAGGTGCCAATTCACTTCAGTTACATCATGTATCTGAGTACATTTTCTTCGGAAGTAGCGTTACTCTACCTCCGAATTGCCCTATGGCTGTGCAAACTTACTGGTGTCCAGCCTTCTTTGCTATTCCATCCTACAGACTTTGTAAGTCAAGAGGATGTGCCCGAATTATCATTCTTTCCTGGAATGAGTGTTCCCACGTACAAAAAGCTAGCAGTAGTGAACAAAAGTTTAGAACTTATATCCAGTCAGTTCAGTGTTGTGACTGTTAGACAACACGCCAAATTCGCAGCCGATGCACGTCAATTGCCTGTATTAGTGCCTCAAAAAAGGTAAAAATATAATTTATGGCGTTTATCAGTCCAATTTGTACCTTAAATAAATTGCAGACAAAATCAACTTTTACCTGTCTTGGCGAAGCAGGAAATAGTGTTGGCAAAAAGATAAATTTATTTTTAAAATAGTTTACTATTCCAATGTTTTTATTAAAAACTTCTGGTGATATCTCTTCCCCAGAGGTTATTTTTGTAAGACGCGATGTCTAATCAGATTTTTTAATACTTGTCTAGGTTTTGAATAGTAGCCACTTATTATATTGAAACCAGCTGACATTTAATAGCCATAATGTGTAAAGTAATTGAGAGTCCATTACTATATTTAATCTTTGACACATCTATCTATGGTTAGAAAAACGCAACGTCTTTTGCTGCTAGTTGTTTCCTGTAGTATAGCTGGTGTAATTTTAGGAGGTACTGCCGGTTGGGCAGAAAGTAGTCTCTGCTTGGAAGACACTAAGGTTACAAGTGACTGTCTAACCCAAGATCCACTCCAAAAGACCATCCAAGGAATGAGTACCGGATTATTAGCTGGGGCTGGGGCCGCTTTCGGTGCAGTATGGCAGTTACGCCATGAAGATTGAGTGCAAACTACCTACCGCTAACCCTGAGTACGACTAGCGAGAGAAAACGTAGAAACAGTTCTATTCATCCCCACCCTATGAATACATTGAGGGTGGGGAATTTTGCGTACCGTTAAATGGTGAGGTGGCGACCCCTGTTTTGGGGGGCCAAAAAATCAGCCAATGCTCATCAATAGTTTATATGTTCCAAGTCGAGGTAACTGTATATCTATGCGCGATCGCTAACACACATCCTGGTGTAATGCTCAAAATCAGGTAAAACTGATCGGATTCCCGCCCAGTATTCGATCGAAGAATAATTTTTGGTTTCTTAGCTAATTTTAATCACTTCATCAGGGCTAATTCAGAGCGATCGCTCATTATAGTCATTGATGTAGGGAATCCCGTACTGGAGTTGATTGGCCAGTTAACCGGAAAATAGAAAATAATAGATATATGGACAAGCGGTATTTTTTACAGGCTAGTGCAGTAATAGTCGGCACAGCATTGCTATCAAGGTATATCAATTGGGGGTCAAAAGAGATGACAACTTCTAAGAGTGGATTTGAAATTACCAAACCGGAAGAAGAGTGGCGCACGATTTTAACGCCAGAACAGTTTAGTGTATTGCGTAAACATGGGACTGAACGCCCTCACACCAGCTCGTTAGACAAGGAATACGACCAAGGCACTTATTATTGTGCTGCGTGCGAACAGCCACTGTTTACATCTGATACCAAATTTAATAGTGGTACTGGCTGGCCCAGCTTTTTTAATCCAATTGAAGGTGCGATCGCCACTACTGTAGATAGGTCGTTGTTTACGACCAGAACTGAAGTGCATTGTAGTCGCTGTGGTGGTCATCTGGGTCACGTTTTTGATGATGGCCCTGCACCCACTGGCAAGCGCTACTGTATGAACGGTGTTTCGCTAAAGTTTACTCCTGCTTGAGCAGTTGTGACACCTAATAGCCCGTTATAGACATCGCACGCACTAACTTAAATTATCAAATTTTGAGGCTTGACCAAGGGTGAATAAATTTTAAATACAACTCTTGGTCTTCGCTAGAGCTAATTTCCCTAAATCGTCCTATTTGTTTGGTTCTTTTTTGTCTTTTTTGTCTTTTGGATCTTTTTTAGGTTTCTTAACTTCTTTATTACTTTTTCTTTCCTTCGACATCAGCGTTCTCCAACTAGCTTAATTAGTAAAAGCTTCCACCTTTTGCCGTCAGGAAATCAGGAGATAACTTACCTGATATTCTTTTAAGGCAAAAAAGAAAGTATTAGACACAAATGCTACTAACTACCATGATACGGTGTTGTTTGATTTAGTGTAGCTTGAATCCATATTGACAGAGGTTGTCCAAATTTTATAAAGATTTAGGGATTTAGCCTCATTACGAACTCATTCCAATGTTTTTACATTAGACATCTCCGAAAAACAATGTAGAGACGCGAAATCTCGCGTCTCCTAACTCCCTTGATTATTGCTCCAACAATTTAATCCTCTGCCACCAACTATTTAGGGGATAATAGACCACAGGTGCCCACAAACTACTAAGAATGGCAGAGGCTAGGACAACACGCTGATAATATGTCCAAATATCTGTGACATTACGCTCATCCCCTGTAAAAGTTAATTGCAACCCAAAGATAGTTTCTGCCAAAACTGCCATACCAAAGACAATTACAGCAATCGAAATAAAATCTTCTTCGATAAAACGCTGTTTTTGGAGCAGACTAGTTAAAATTCCCACTATACCTAAACTGATGGCATGAGTAGGGTTAGGCGATGTCATGGAATCTTGAAGTAGCCCCAGAACTATACCTGCCAATGCTCCCGAAAACACTGTGCGCTTCACACTCCAAGCTACTACCCAAATTAACAGCCAGTTAGGGCCAATTCCCAATAATTCCATACCTGGTAGGCGGGTTGGCAATAACAGTAAACATAACAGTACAGAACTAGCCGTCACTATGTAACCCAACAACTGACGGATACCGGGATGCCAACGAGAAAGCGGCTTGATTCGGAATTTCGATTTTCGCCCTGACGATTTGGGCTTTTTCTGCCTGCTACCACCAAATGCAGGAATCTTCATTTTTGTATGAATTTTCTCGAATAATTTACTTAGACTTTTGCGGCCCTTGATTGGCCGACTTTTGGTTTCCTAACTCTTGGTTTTCTGGTTTTGGATAAACGGCTACCCAATCAAGAGAGCGGATTGGCGGAAAAAGCTCAATTTTCGCTATTGATGCGGGAAGTTTCTTTAAATCTAGGGACTTAATTCTTCCTACTGCCAAGCCGGATGGAAATTTCTGACTATAAGTAGATGTGGAAACTAAATCTCCTATCTTGACATTTGGAACTTTTTCATAAAACTCCAGCACAGCTTCTGCAGAAGAATCTCCTCGCAAAACGCCTTTAGCGGCCGTGCGGCTAACTGATACACCAACTTGACTCTTGAGGTCACTGATTAACAACACGCGGCTAGTATTGGGAGTTACACTCTCCACTAAACCAACTAATCCGCCATCTGCCTTGACTACAAAGCCATCCTGAATCCCTGCATTTGTACCGCGATTCAGAGTAACTTGTTGCCACCACTGGTCAGCACTGCGTCCTATCACCCTGGCTGGAATTGGCCGTGATGCCAGTGGTTCTTTTTCCACATAGCCTAACAAATCTTGTAGTTTTGTCTTTTGACTTTCCAAATCCACTATACGAGTTTCCAATTCCAACATCCGAGCATCTCTGATGCGTTCTTCTGGAGTTGGCCCTGACTGCAACATCTCTAACGGACGGGTAATTGCCTGGTATGTCTCAAGCACCAGTTCACCTTGAGTCTGTCGCAATATGCAAGCACTACCAACTACTAGAGTTAACAAGCCAATTTGTAACCCTTTGCGATCCCACCAGCGCCGTATTGTAACCATATATACCTTCTCTACCTATACAATTAAGTTCTATTTGG
>CAZZZY010000101.1:10618-12417 GCA_964658545.1 uncultured Acetobacteraceae bacterium
TAGAACTCAAATAGAACTCAAGTATGATATTTTTTTGTTACATATTGCGAGAGCTTTCGATCACAACCCGTTCTAACTGCTTGAAGTTCTCTAACACCCTACCTGTTCCCAGCACAACACAACAGAGAGGGTCGGCGGCAATGTGGGTTACTATTCCCGTTTCATGGCTAATTAAGGTATCTATGCCTTTGAGCAATGCACCACCACCAGCTAACATGATACCTCTGTCAATAATGTCTGCTGCTAGTTCTGGAGGTGTACGTTCTAATGTCCGCTTCACAGCTTCTATAATTACTGATAGCGGTTCCAACATACTCTCACGAATTTCTGGGCCTTTGATGGTTACAGTTCGCGGTAGACCAGAAAGCAGGTGTAAGCCTCGGATTTCCATCATTGCGTCATTATCATCATTAGTAGGATAGGCAGAACCAATCCGAATCTTGATGTCCTCGGCAGTCCGTTCACCAATGACTAAGTTATGAACTTTCTTGATATACTGAATGATCGATTCAGTCAGTTCATCCCCAGCAATGCGTACTGATTCGCTGATTACCGTACCCTGAAGACTCAGCACTGCGACTTCTGTTGTACCACCACCAATATCAATGATCATATTGCCAGTGGGTTCGGCAACAGGTAGTCCTGCACCAATGGCAGCAGCTACAGGTTCATCGATTAAATACACTTTTCTTGCTCCTGCTTGGTGAGCTGCATCCATTACAGCTCGCCTTTCTACACCTGTGACACCACTGGGAATACCAATGACAATTCGGGGTAGAACTAGAGATTTGCCTTCATTTACACGCTGAATAAAGCTTTTCAGCATCAGCTCGGCTATATCGAAATCAGCGATTACACCATCGCGCAAGGGGCGGAGGGCAATCACATTTCCAGGTGTGCGACCGAGCATTTTTTTGGCTTCTTCTCCTACTGCTAGTGCTACCTTTTCGTTGACATCGATAGCAACTACAGAAGGTTCTTGTAGTACAATACCTTTACCAGATACATAAACCAGGGTGTTAGCAGTACCGAGGTCGATACCCATATCCCATGATGTGCGAAAGTTCCTAAAAATACCCACGCGTCTCTAAGCCCCCTATGTGCGATACTTCTTGACTACAACTGTAAGAGTTGACTCGATTATGTCTTATCCTGAGTTGAGTAAACTAGACTATATTTTTATATGATTCCCAGGAATATTTACTATGTCTCAAGTTTCTGTTTTTTGATATTCTCTGGTTAGCTTAGTATATCCGTATACTTTTATGTGTCTCTCCAACTAGTATGTATAATTTTTCAAGTCCACTATATTGTTAACTGTTTAACAGATTATTTTCAAGTGTTTCACAATTCGCTATGATAAAAGTCGGAATTAACGAGTACACTTGTACTTAAAGGTAGTACGTATGAGTATCAATATTGTCACCCTTGTTGGTCGTGTAGGCGGCGACCCAGATATAAAATATTTTGATTCTGGCAAAGTTGTATGTAAATTAACACTAGCAGTCAGGCGGAGATCCCGTAATAGCGATCAACCAGACTGGTTCGAGTTAGAACTATGGGGAAAGACAGCAGAGTTTGCAAAAAATTATGCACATAAAGGTAAGCAAATTGCCGTTAAAGGTTCGTTGAAGTTTGACACATGGAGCGATCGCCAAACAGGAGCAAACCGTTCTAAACCAGTTATTCTAGTAGACCAATTGGACTTATTGGGTTCTAAGCAAGATGGAGACGATAGAACGGGAGATATGTCTCCAGAACATTTTTAATTGGGAATTGAGCATTGGGCATTGGGCATT
>CAZZZY010000102.1:0-12415 GCA_964658545.1 uncultured Acetobacteraceae bacterium
TCTCGTAGAGAAGAGAGCAATTACGTTTTGTAACGGGGATTTAGACCCCGATACAGAACGCGCTGCTTGATAGAAGCTCTTTACTTAAACCCCCAAAGTTCGTTAAATCTTTGTATAAAGAGGGAAAAACCCTCTTTTTTTATGTGGAGAATTGGGAATATAGAGGTTAAATATTGTGGCAACTATTAAGTGTAGAAAAATCACTTTTGATAATATCCAGGCAATTCTGTTTGACAAAAACGGTACTCTAGAAGATTCAGAAACGTATTTGCGATCGCTAGCCCAAAGAGCAGCAAGGTTGATAGACGCTCAAGTTCCTGGTATTGGGGAACCGCTATTAATGGCATTTGGCGTAAATGGGAATATTCTAGATCCGGCCGGTTTGATATCGGTAGCGAGTCGCCGCGAAACAGAAGTTGCGGCTGCTGCATATATTGCCGAAACGGGAAAAGGATGGTTTGAGTCCTTAAAAATAGCCCGTCAAGCTTTGGATGAAGCAGAGAAATATATTGAACAAACTCCCTCACCGTTATTTGTGGGTAGCTTAGACTTGTTGAAATATTTACGGGAAGGGGGTTTAAAACTCGGTATCCTCTCAGCTGCAACAACCGATGAAGTAAATAAGTTTGTAGCGAATCACCAATTAAGTGATTATTTCCAGTTGGAAATGGGAGTAGATGAGGGGCCGAGTAAACCAGATCCAGTGCTATTTTTGCAAGCTTGCCAAGCTTTGGGAGTCGAACCGGGCGCTACATTGATGGTGGGTGATTCAGTTGGTGATATGCAAATGGCGCGTAATGCTAAAGCCGCAGGTTGTATTGGTATCACTTGGGTGGGTAAGTCAGATAATGTCCGAGGTGCGGATGTGGTGATTAATCAACTTGATGAAATCCAGATTTTAGCTTAAGTTGACTCAAATAAAATATGTTTCTAATATCATATTATTATTGGTATGTCAAGTTAAACAGGCTAAAATATTAATTACTCCTCACAGTTGCTAAATAAGCCATGCAAAACACAGAAATGACGTTAAAGCTTCGCCTGTGGACAGTTGAAGAATACCACCGGATGGCTGAGGCTGGGATTTTTGGTGCAGATGAACGAGTAGAACTCCTAGAAGGAAAGATTATTTGGATGATTGCGAAAGGGACAGCCCATCGCTCAGCAGTGGGGAGAACAGATTACTTACTGAAAAATAGATTAGGAAATCGCGCTTTGGTATGTGTTCAAGACCCAGTAAAGTTAAATGCACGCTCTGAACCAGAACCAGATATTGCTGTCGTTAAAGTAGATCCGCTAGACTACGCAGACCATCATCCCACCCCAACAGAAGTTTATCTAATTATTGAAGTAGCAGATAGCAGCCTGAAGCTAGACTGCGAAATTAAAGCTAAAGCTTACTCGCAAGCGGGAATTACAGATTATTGGGTGTTAGATGTAGTTAGTCGTCAATTGCACGTTTTTAGAGAACCAACTCAGGGTGGCTATCAAAGTGAAGTGATTTTGGCTGAAGATGCAACTATTTCACCTTTAGAGTTTCCTGATTTGAGCATTACGGTTTTGGAAATGTTACCGCCCATAATTCATTCTTGACAATTTAAGGTTATCAGCGATTTGTCAATGAGTAATAATGCTTAAAAAATTGCCAAAAATAGGGTAGAAAAACACAATTTTTGGGACTAAACGCTTGGGGTTTTGACCATTGGAAAACTGGCAAAAGTCTAAATTGCATAAGACATAGGAAAGGACTTCGCATCCTTTGGCTTCACATATACGCGCTGTTTCGCTTCTAACTCTAAATCATTAAAGCGATCGCGTGTTAAATGCGCCGTCACTACTTGTCCATCATCGAAAGTTAATTCTACCTGAATTTCCCAACCCAAATGTACCAATCGGCTCACCGTCGCAGGTGTAGTGGCACCGTTAGCAGCCTTTTCTAAAATCACATCTTGCGGGCGCAAAAATACTTGCGGGTGTGGCGCATCAAATCTGCTACCTTGGAAAATCTTCGAGGTACTGGGTAATATATTAACAGGGCCTATGAAGCTCATTACAAATGCGGTGGCAGGATTATCATAAATTTCCGATGGTGTTCCCACCTGTTCCACACGCCCTTTATTCATAACCACAACTTCATCGGAGACTTCCATCGCTTCCTCTTGGTCGTGGGTGACGAAAACTGTGGTAACATGAACCTCATCATGGAGGCGGCGTAACCATGCCCGTAAGTCTTTGCGGACTTTAGCATCAAGTGCGCCAAAGGGTTCATCTAGCAATAATACTTCCGGCTCTACTGCCAGTGCCCTTGCTAATGCTACCCGTTGTCTTTGACCACCAGAAAGTTGTGATGGATAGCGATCGCCCAATCCACTCAATTGCACTAATTCTAGCAACTGTTCTACCCTTCCCTTAATCTTCTTTGGCTGTGCCTTACGAATTTCTAAGCCAAAGGCAATATTCTGCCTGACAGTCAAATGCTTAAATAGAGCATAGTGCTGAAACACAAAGCCAATATTTCGCTGTTGCACGCTTTGGTATGTAGCGTCTTTACCGGTAAGCAGGATTTTGCCGCTATCTGGCATTTCTAAACCGGAAATTAACCGTAGTAGCGTAGATTTACCTGATCCCGATGGCCCGAGCAACGCAACTAGCGAACCACTCTTAATTTCCAGGCTAACCTGATCAACTGCTTTGAAACTCCCGAATTGTTTGGAGACGTTCTCAACTACTATGCCCACTACTACTGTACCTCTGCAACTAAATCTACAGAACCTTGGTAGGATTACTGTGTCTTAGATATACCATATAGTATTCTGTGGGCACAAGCAAAACCTTTGTGTGGGGAAATGTGCTTTTGATATCCGGTAATTGCGGCGGCACTAATTTGTCTAGTAAAAGAATCGAACAAGGAAATCTGCATATCTTGAGATTGGGGACTGGGGACTAAGCAATATTATTCATTCTTCCCCATGCCCAATTCGTATCGAAATATTAAGGAATATTGCATTTCAGCAGAAACCTGAAGGTAAACCGCCAAATCACTAGAAAGACCGTGGTAGTATGCTCTCGGTAAATGTGAAGATTGGGAGAAAGACCTTTGACACTACGGGTTGCTGTTATTGGGTCAGGCCCTGCTGGTTCATCTGCCGCAGAAACACTGGCAGCCTCTGGGATTGAAACCTACCTGTTTGAGCGGAAGCTAGACAATGCAAAGCCTTGTGGGGGTGCAATTCCCCTCTGTATGGTGAGTGAATTTGACTTACCACCAGAGATTATCGATCGCCGCGTCAGAAAAATGAAAATGATTTCGCCTTCCAATCGGGAGGTTGATATCAATTTGATAAACGAAGAAGAATATATAGGAATGTGCCGCCGGGAAGTGCTAGATGGCTTTTTGCGCGATCGCGCGGCAAAATTAGGCGCAAATTTAATTAATGCCACTGTTCATAAACTTGATATACCAGGAAATAATACCGATCCCTATACCATCCATTACGTTGATCATACAGAAGGTATATCACAGGGTATTGCCAAAACCCTAAAAGTGGATCTAATCATTGGGGCGGATGGGGCTAATTCTCGCGTTGCTAAAGAAATGGACGCTGGGGATTACAATTATGCGATCGCTTTCCAAGAGCGAATTCGCTTACCCGAAGACAAAATGGCCTATTACAACGACCTCGCCGAAATGTATGTCGGTGATGACGTTTCTACCGATTTCTACGCTTGGGTTTTCCCCAAACATGACCACGTAGCTGTCGGTACTGGTACGATGCACGTTAATAAAGCCAGCATCAAACAATTACAAGCTGGTATCCGCGCCCGTGCTTCGGAGAAACTGGCAGGCGGTAAAATCATCAAAATAGAAGCGCACCCCATTCCTGAACATCCCCGTCCCCGTCGTGTTGTCGGTCGTATCGCTTTGGTGGGAGATGCTGCTGGTTACGTTACCAAATCTTCTGGCGAAGGTATTTATTTTGCCGCTAAATCTGGGCGGATGTGTGCCGAAACCATTGTAGAAACATCTAATAGTGGTAGCCGTATTCCTACAGAAGGCGACCTCAAGGTTTACCTGAAGCGTTGGGATAAGAGATACGGACTCACTTACAAGGTGCTGGACATTCTCCAAACCGTGTTCTATCGTTCCAACGCCACCCGCGAGGCGTTTGTGGAAATGTGTGATGACCTCGATGTCCAACGGCTAACATTCGATAGCTATCTGTATAAAACTGTTGTCCCAGCTAATCCCATCACCCAATTGAAAATTACTGCCAAAACCATTGGTAGCCTAATTCGGGGTAATGCCCTTGCACCTTAATTGAGTGCAAAGGATAGGGACTTATAAGTTACTCAATTTTGTGGGGTGGACATCCTGCACGCTTATTAATTAGGGCGGGCAAGATGCCCACCCCACAACATATATTTTTATCCATGTCGTAGGGGCAATTCATGTAGACGCAAAGCGGTGAAGCAGCGTTTCAAGAGTCACCTTGAAAGGGCTAGTTTTCATAGTTATAGATAGCACAACTCTTTACTTGGCTAGTGAAGAAGGCAAATCATGCAACTAAATCGATTTGAAAACATTCAGGAATTCTGGCACTGCACTCAGGCTTACTTACTCCAGCATCAGGTAGAAAATAATGTTTTGCTCAGTATTTTACATACCTTGTTGCATAACCCAGAACGTTATCTGGGTAAGCCTTATTTAGCAATTGTCCAAACAAGTGGCGAGATTCTGGCTATTGCCATCCGCACCCCACCCCAAAAATTGATCCTATCCAAAGCCCAGAATATGGATGCTTTGCGGTTGATTGCTCAAGATTTGCGTCAAGAACAACTGCCAGGAAGCATAGGACTGGCTAAAGAGGTAGAAATATTCTCGCAGACTTGGCAAACGCTGACAGGACAATTCTATCAACGGTCGGTGGTAATGAAAATTTACCAATTAACGGCAGTACAAAGAGTCTCAACGGCCAGAGGATATCTCAGACTGGCAACAGAAAGCGATCGCTCTCTTTTGATCAAGTGGCTTTTTGTATTTTTATCTGAGATAGATGAGGCCGTGAGCGAAGATGTCGAACACCAAGTAGATAATCGCTTGAAACAGCAGAATACTTATTTATGGGTTGATAGCAATCCAGTTTCAGTTGCGTCTAGTAAACAAGTGTTACCTACAATTGGTCGGATCAATTTTGTTTATACACCACCAGAGTATCGTCGCAAAGGATATGCCACTGCCTGTGTCACAGCGTTAAGCCAAAAACTGCTAGATCAGGGATGCCGCAATTGTTTCCTCATGGCAGATTTAGCCAATCCCACAGCCAATCATATTTATCAAGGGATTGGGTATTGCCCGATTTGCGATTGGCACGAATACTCATTCACCTCAAAGGAGTAAACAGAATAATCTTCAGCCTATTTTTTCAGAATTTACTCCGGTAGGAATGCTGCATAACCTGGGTTGAGGGGACAAAATAGAAAACATGAAGATTGAATCCGATTCCTCTAATCTACCAACCCCAGAACCAATCCCCGAAAATGACTTGCAACCGGATGATTTTGAAGGTAGTTCAACTGGGAAAAACCTAGCCTCAGAAGTACTAGCGGCGATTGGGTCTTTGCAATCTCCGCAACATACAATTGCTCTACAAGAAGCCCATTCTGACTTTAAGCAACCCATTACCAAGCAATTCACAGTTAAGCCCAGGGCATTGCTAATTACTCTAATAGCGATCGCCATCACCTTCATGGGAATTATCCTCAATAACTCGATCATCGGCATTATCGGAACGCTGATGACTTTGCTGTTATCCCTAGCGATATTATTGCCTTGGTTGCAAGAAGTTTTTGACCAGTGGTTTTCACCCCAAGAACGCACCCTGTTTGTTGCTTTTTTGGGAT
The DNA here is from genome assembly GCA_964658545.1 of uncultured Acetobacteraceae bacterium. Taxonomy (GTDB): domain Bacteria; phylum Cyanobacteriota; class Cyanobacteriia; order Cyanobacteriales; family Nostocaceae; genus Nostoc. The sequence goes on from CAZZZY010000102.1 coordinate 5,902, forward strand.
TACTTGTAGCCATCATCGGCTTAATCAAGTTTACAGGTGTAGGCGATCGCTTGCTTATTTGGGGACACCAAATCAACTGGAACATTTCTGGAACCCTAGCAGAATGGTTTGGCGCTTTAGGGCAAATTCTCATCGCCATCATCGCCGTTTACGTGGCGTGGCGACAATATGTGATTTCCAAAGACTTGACAATTCAGCAAAACCTGCTCACAGTTCAGCAAAATATTATTACCCAGCAACAGACAATTGATTCCTACTTCCAAGGCATTTCAGACTTGGTATTAGATGAAGAAGGATTATTAGAAGATTGGCCCCAAGAAAGAGCGATCGCTGAAGGACGGACTGCGGCAATTTTGAGTAGTGTAGATGGCAGTGGTAAAGCGAAAATTCTCCGCTTTCTCTCACGTTCTAAGTTGCTCTCACCCCTAAAACGCGATCGCCTATTAGGTCGAGCTATTCTCGATGGGACTGGCGGATATGCAGAAGACCGTCTGGAGGGTTTGCGCGTCATCGATTTAGGTGTAATGCTAGCCGCAGCAGACCTTTCTGGTACTGATTTGCGTTGGACTGACCTCAGCGAAGCTAATCTTGTCCGCGTTAATCTGGGCGATTGTGACTTAGTAAAAGCCAATCTCTCCCGCACTATTTTATATAATGCTAATCTCAGTGGTGCCGACATGAACGGGATTCGCCTATTTTACGGAGTAGTAGAAAAAGCATCACCCCGCAGTCGCACTGAACCACCAGATTATGAAACCGGCGAACAAACTGGCGCTGTGGTGGAAAATGCCGATTTCAGCAATGTGCAACGGATGTCTGAGTCTACACGTTACTACTGTTGCAGTTGGGGTGGTGAAAAAACCAGAGGCACTATTCCTGGTGGTTGTGAAGGCATTCCTAATAAGTTGGGGCGTTAGCATACCAGTGGAGTTGATTTTGTGACTCACCGATACTGCTTGAGCTACTAAACCTTGTATGTAAATAAGGTTGTTAGCATCAAGTAGTTGTAACCGAAGCGTTTCACAAATAGACTTGCTGTGGTGATGTCACAGCCGCACTAGCTACTGGCGTAGCCACCAAGCGTAGGGGGATCGCACAACTTGAAAACACCTCTCAAGTTGTGCTTCTCTCAATTATACTCGTTGCCCTGCGGTGCCGACAGTTGAATTATCTCAGAAAAACGTGAATACTTAACGGCATCGGTAGGAGGATAATCTGCCGACACTGCAAGTAACCCAACTTTTGTATCCTCGAAATAAATTACACCCCCAATCCGTCCTTCGACTTGAAAAGCTCCATGAAATAACTGATACTTTGCAATGTAGATCAGAAAAAAGCCAGTAATCTTTATTGCCCTGCCAAACATCTGCTGACAAGTTTTGTGGACAACAGCATCTAGGTATTCATTATAGGCAGGCTCACCCAGTTCAGTAAATTCTGGATGATCCGCAAAATGATCCATAAAAAATAACCAGATATCTGACAAGTCTGCCTCATTCGTCAGTTTTTGCTTAAGTTCCTGCAATCGGTCGATTTTCATAGTGGGAATATTCACTCTTATGGGCGAACAGACAGCAATGTTAAAAATCTGAACCAGAGACCATATCACTCAAATTGTACAAGCGATCGCCCTGATATAATAATAAAACCGACAGAATCAAGCCTAATCTGGGGCTGGCGAATTCCCTCTAAGATGGCTGCATTTAAAGCAGTTTCTATCTTCAACTCTTCAGCTAATGCATTATCCCAACTTTGCTGGTTCAAACGCAGGCGTAATTGTTCGACTCTATTGGCTAATTTCTTTTCGGCTACCATAGCACAACTTTGGCACAAGTCAATAAAATCGGGACGATTAGAGAGTAATTCTGAAGAAGTGTTACGCACTTGATAGCAGAAATTTTGCCATTTATTAGGGTCAACAAAATCGTCAATAATTCCTAAGCGCTCTTTTGCTAGATTGTAATCTCGTCCTTGATTATTGTTTTTATCTTTATATGGACGTTGCAGAATATTTAAGATTGCTTTATCTTCAACAATGCGGATGTTTTTTTTCCGACCATCAACATAGATAGTTTCTATAATTGGCGGAAATAAAGCATCAACCCGGCGCTGCAAGTGTTTGAATTGAGAATTATCTAGTTTGTTATCTAGTAAAACTTGTTTGGCAATTCTTAAATTTGTCTCCACTACATAATTACATTGAAAACCAAACCACTCCTTCCCTGATTTCGCATCCCAAGATGCATCAGTGCGCCACATTGCAAAGGCTTCACCTCGGTCATCCCAGTTTATATAGTTCAAGAGTGATTCGACAAATCCTTCCCCAACTCGAAAGAGTTTAATACCAGGATTCTGGTTTGCTACCCTGCGATTATAAGTACCAAATTGGTCTAGATAACTATCAGCAAAACGGTTTTTTAACTCATTTATGGGAACCAATGTCCGCGTTGTCGGTTGATAACGTCGCATCTCTGATGAATCTGGGTTATTGAGTCCTCTGAATCCCAGCGCGTCACAAATCCAGCCTTCAATTGCTCGTTTCATTTCTAGGTGACAAGCATCGTAATTATCTAGGTCTTGAAAATACTCGGTGGCAATTTCATCACTAGCGTCAATTTCATCTAGAGCATTCTGTTCGCTAATTTTTGCTATTTCAGCTTCAATTTGCTCTTTAATTGGCGAAACCATCTCTAATAATCCAGCAGCACTGGACTGAAACAAAGCTGTTTCTAATTCTGCAAGTTTGTCATCCACATAAAACTGTAAACTCGCTATTGATTGTTGGAAAATACCAAAGCCATCTTTCAATACTTGATACCAAGCATTGTGAGGGCTATCTTCCAAATAGGGGCCAATCAAGACACAAGATTGGATGCCAATTTTACTACCAATGCGGTCAAGTCTGCCAATTCTTTGCTCTAATTGATTAGGCGACCAAGGAAGGTCAAAATGAATTAACCAATCGGCAAATTGGAGGTTAAGTCCTTCTTCTCCAGAGCGATCGCATACTAGAATAAAGCAGTTGGGGTTATTCCTGAACTTACTTAAGCCTTCCTCAACTTTGTCTGGTGATTCTCCAAATTGATGTTTGGCTACTGTCTCTGTACCAAAGGTATCAGACAAATATCGGACTATTTCGCCACAAGTCTGTATAAAACTAGTAAATACGATAAATTTGGGCAGAATATCGCCTGTAATTGGTCTCTTGATTCTCTGCTGTATCCTCGTGATGAATTCGTTTTGATTCTTGCGAACGTTTGCGGGAATTTTGAAGTAGGTACCTAGCTGATTCAGCAGCAATGTTTTCAAATTTTCCGTCCGTTCTCCATCCTCTTGGGGTTGACGAATAATTTTGAGGAAGGATTGCAGAATCTCTTCTTCTCCTGAAAATTTGGGGGTTGTAGTTAAGATGCGAATATCATCTTCTTTAAACTCCTGGATGAGTTTAGCATGAGGCTTACTAGTTAACCGAGCGGTAATTACCTGTTCTAAAATACCTAACCAAGTACCAGCAGCTAGGAATAACAGCAGAAAAATTCGCTGATATGGCTTTTCACCAGGAGCAAGACTACGCCATTGATTGAGCAGTTCGTGGATATCAGGCGATCGCTCGTCTAAATCATACTCTTCTTTGGGCGTAAAATTGCGGTCAAAGATCACATCTTCCACAGCAGCGCGACGGTTGCGAAGCATTCGGCGATGTAGTCGATAGGTATCGCTGACGTGGGTGCGAATCGCTTGGACAATTTGATCTTGCTCAGTAGAATTTGCTTGTAAACAATTTTCTAAATCATCCGCCAGTTTCAGTAAATACTCATCCTCAGCAAAGAGGGTTCGTAGTTGCTGCAAGTTGTTTTTGAGGACAAGAGGTTCCGCCCCTTCTTTAAAAGAAAGGAGAACTTTACCAACTTGCTGACGGCTTTCAACTTTGGTGCGAAAACCTGCTAAATCACTAAGTTTATAGGTTGTCGGGTCGAGCAAGTGCAACATTGCCAGAAAATCTTGCTCATGATTGAGAACAGGAGTGGCGGATAATAAAAGTAAGCGATCGCTTTTATGAGCAAGTTCTTTGCAAGTCTGAAAACGCTGGCGAACTGTTGCATCCTTAGAGGTTGCCATTGCGGCGATGTGATGGGCTTCATCTAAAATTAAGCAGCCTATCCTCGCTTTCAGGTTGATTTTATGGATATCTTCAACCGCCAGCACCGCTACCCGTTTCGGAAAATGGGAGACGTAAAACTTGTTTTCTAACTCAGTCCGCCATTGTTTGAGTAAATATTGCGGAACTAATACCACCGCCCCTTTTTTTGGCTCATCAAGAAGGAATTGACGCAGAATAGCCCCCGCTTCGATGGTTTTTCCTAGTCCCACCTCGTCTGCTAGCAAGTAGCGTTGAATTGGGTCTTCCAGTACCCGCCTGACAACTTCAACTTGGTGAGGATAGAGATTAATATTTGCTGAAATCAGTCCCGTCATCCCGCGACTGACAGCACGTTGCTTGATCAAGGATTTGACGAAAGCCAATCTTTTGTCGTGGAAGTAAGGCGTTTCGTGACCCTTCATCGCTAAAGTTTCGATGGGGTCTGTGTTTGGGAGATTACAACGAACGTAAATGTCTTCTTCAGTAGCGATCGCAGTTTTCTTGTCTGGTAAATCAATTTGATACATTTCTGTATCTTCATCCCAGATAAAAACTCTACCAACTATCCATTTATCCTGGGTTTTGGATTTAATATAGCATCGAGCTTGGGGTTCTAGCCTGACTTGAGAGAGCGAATTTAAAGGTAAAGTTTTTTGAAGACGTTGCCCAATAGAGCAGAAATACTCAACGTTCGCATCGGTATCAGATATTTCGGTAACTTTTCCGATACCCAAATAGTTATTCTGGGACTGTACCAATAAACCGAGCTTAATCATAGATCCAGTCCCCTAAACACACTAAAAGAACCTTCCAGACTAGTTTGTTCACCTATATCTGGCAGTTTTGTCGATCAACATTATAGATAATAAATTTGCTCCACCACAGCCAACTAGTAAAGTTTTACGAAAAGCGCAGCGTTTTTCAATACATCGGGATGCATTGCCAAATTTAATTTGCTACGAATGAATGAAATGTTGTACTTAGCCTTAGCCGATTATGTGGTGCAACAGATTTAAGCTTTGGCTTGATAACATCACGATACAATTAGTATCATGTACCTTTATTTACTATGAAGAAAATCCGAGACAACACAATTAAATTAAATCAATATTTAAAGTTGATGGGTATAGTGCCAACTGGAGGTCAAGCCAAGCTGATGATTCAAGGTGGCGATGTCCAAGTCAACGGTATGCTGGAAACCCGACGAGGGCGGCGACTAGTACCTGGTGATAAAGTGACAATAGAAGGAAAGACTTTAGAGGTGAATTTGGATAACAATGAAGACCAAGACGTAGTAATAGATTTTCCCGAACAAATCGAGTAAAGGATTTTTATCCCGAATTTAACAGTTTTTTTGTCTTCTGAGTAATGCTGCAAATTTCTAATAAAGTTATTATCCCCCAGAGTGAGATTGAAATTAGTGCGATTCGTTCACAAGGAGCGGGAGGTCAAAATGTCAATAAGGTTTCCACTGCAATTCACTTGCGCTTCGATATTGTCGCTTCATCATTACCGGATTATTATAAAGAACAGCTTTTAAAGCTGAATGATCGACGCATCACCCAAGAAGGAGTCGTCGTCATCAAAGCGCAGGAACACCGAAGCCAAGAAAACAATCGGGAGTCAGCGTTGAAACGACTTCAAGAACTCATTCAAAGCGCCGTTGTCGTGACGATAAAACGCAAACCCACGAAACCAACCCGCAGTTCTCAAAGAAAGCGCCTTGATTACAAAAGTAAGCACGGACAGGTTAAGGCTAACAGGGGACAGGTGACAGATTGTTAATTTATAAATTCAACTTTGGCACTCAATTTAGTTGAAAAATCTTACCAGAGAACTAAAACGAATTCCTTCTATTGATTGTGTCTAGTTAATTGATTAGTTGATTAGATTGAGAATAGCAACTATTAAAGGTGAAGAGAGATGAATAAGACATTAATAACGATTTTGATGTTTTCACTGTTACTGTTATTTATCATCTCTCCCTTTGCTGCCCTTGCTAGTTTAATGCTGTTAGTGTTAGTTGCGGCGTTTTTCTCTTTACTAGGAAACTTGTTCCAAGCAATAATTGGTGGTAACAATAATCCAAAGGAGTTTTAATAATTCCAAAACTGTCATACTCACCGTTATCCCGCCCAGAACTGAAGTTCAGGGCTGATAGCGAAAGTCCACTTAAGTGGACTAAATAATTAAGTACTTGGACAGAATTAATTACACAATGTCATTGTGAATGAAGCGAAGCGTAATGAAGCAATTCACTTGCGGTTGGGATTGCTTCTCTTCGAGACGCTCCGCGTAGCTTGCTTCCCCGAAGGGGTACGCTCCGCTCGCAATGACTGTAAATATTTTTGTCCAATGACTTAATTCAGTCCA
>CAZZZY010000103.1:0-12367 GCA_964658545.1 uncultured Acetobacteraceae bacterium
GCGCCTACTGCCCGCAATCCGCGCACTACCCAACCTCATCTCCCCGCACTCCCCCACTCCCCCACTTTAGCTGTCTACTCACTGTTTTGTAGGGTGGGCGTTATTTAATCTCCACCTTACTTACCTAAATCCAAAATTCAAAATTGATATGACTCAACTAAAAACACTTCCCACCTACGACCCAAGTTTATTTGAGGGAGCCGCAGAGGGCTACGCTCAATATAGAACCAAATACCCACAGGTTGTATTCGACAAGCTAGCTGAAATATTTCATCTCAATGGTCAAGGACGACTCCTTGATTTGGGTACTGGGCCAGGGTTAATTTCAATTCCCCTACGAACCCAATTTGAAGAAGTTGTTGCGATCGATCCCGATCCAGAAATGATTGCAGAAGCTAAACGGCAAGCAGCAGCAGTAGGAGCAAATAATATTACTTGGTTAGAACAAGGAGCCGAGTTAATCGACTCTAGTCTAGGGAAATTTAAGTTAGCCACTATTGGTAGAGCCTTCCACTGGATGGAACGCGAATTAGTCCTTGAACGCCTTTATGAATTGCTGACTGATGATGGTGGAATAGCACTGCTTAATACTGGTGACAGCCCTTGGGAAAGCAATATACCTTGGAAACAAGCTGCTGTTAGAGTAGTAAAGAAATGGTTAGGTGAAGAACGGCGGACTGGGCAACGAGGACAAGGCACTCGTAAGCCAGTTGATCCTCCCCATGAAGTCGTAATTAGCAATTCGGCTTTTGCTCGTCAAGAAGTCTATGAAATACCCTTTGAAAAATCTTGGACTGTCGATAGCTATCTCGGCTACTTATACACTACAGCCTTCTCTCTCAAAATCTTCTATGGCGATAACGCCCCAGCATTTGAAACGGATCTCAAAGAAGCGCTGCTAGCAGTTGAACCGTCTGGACATTTTACAGAAGAACTCAAAACTACAATCCTAGTCGTTTGGAAACACTAGCAAAATTGAACGCTAACAAACCAGAGTTTAACTTACAAATTTCAATCTTCCACTAGCACAACATTGGAGTGGGCTATTCTCACTCCATTTCCTAAATTATTCCCTCCTAACTATTAAGTTCTCAGTTCCTCGAGTCGTTGCAGGGTGGGTAATACCCACTCTCTTCCCTAATTGCACAATTAAAGTTTTTGAAATTTGCAAAAAGTGTTGAATCATCGTAGTTTTAAAATAAACTAATAGATACTGTTTTTTGCTACTTGTAATCATCATTTTGCTAACCAATTAGAGGAAATCAATAAAACAACCCATGCCAGCTTTACAAGGAAAGTTTAAATTCAGAAAAATCCAGAGAATAACACGTCGTTCTTTGTTATTTGCTCTGGGCTACTGCTTAATGCTATCAACGACCCTTTCAAGTTGTGGTGAGGCAAAAAATAATACTCAGCAATCGGCAACCTCATCTAGCACTACAGAGAAGTCAACTGAGAAGCAAGTAGTGCGAATTGTCCGTTCAAAACAACTTTCCGCTCTAGCAGTTTTAGAAAAGCAGGGTTCCTTAGAAAAGCGATTAGAGCCTCTGGGTTTTAAAGTGCAGTGGACTGAGTTTGCGGCTGGGCCACAACAGCTAGAAGCCCTGAATGCAAATGGACTGGATATTGCATCTACAGCCGAATCGCCTCCTGTATTTTCACAAGCAGCAGGAGCGCCCCTCGTTTATCTAGCTACTACACCCCCCAGTGGTAAAGCTATTTCACTTTTAGTTCCTGTAAACTCTCCGGTTAAAAGTGTTAGGGACTTGAAAGGCAAAAAAGTAGCTTTCCAGAAAGCCTCTATTGGCCACTACTTATTAGTTAAGGCATTAGAAGATGTGGGACTGAAACTGAGCGATGTCCAATCAGTTTTTTTAGCCCCGGCAGACGCAAATGCCGCATTCAGTCAGAATAAGGTAGATGCTTGGTATATTTGGGAGCCATTCGTTACCAGAAATGAACAAAATAAAATAGCTCGTGTTTTAGCAGATGGTGGTAAGTTACGAGATACTGGCAACTTTTACTTAACCTCACGCCAATTTTACCAGGCTCATCCTGACGCGATTAAAGTGTTTCTAGAGGAGCTGCAAAAGACAGAAATCTGGACTAAAGATCATCCCAAAGAAGTAGCACAACTGCTTGCTCCTGTAACTCAGCTAGATCCGCCAACTCTAGAAATAATGCATGATAAATATGATTATGGGGTGCTACCAATTACAGAGAAAGTCATCATCAAGCAACAGGAAGTTGCAGACAAATGGTACAGCTTAGGACTTATCCCTAAAAAGGTAAATGTTAGAGAGGGGTTTCTGACACCTGAAGAGTACGCCAAAATTACTCCCTCAGACGTGTTAGCCAATAAGTAGTTATCCCCAATTAGAAATTAAAGCACAGGAGAATATTATGCCTACCTCGATTTTGACAAAGGTTAAGATTAGTCCTATTGATGCCCCTTTGGGAGCGATAGTTACCGATCTTGATGCCAGTAAGCCTATTGCACCTGAAGTTATATTACAACTCAAACAAGCACTGCGCGATCGCCACATTTTAATATTCAAAGACCAAAAGCTCTCTGATGAACAGCTTTTGAACTTTTCTCTATACTTTGGGGCACTCTTTGTACCATCTGCTGAAACTCCAGTATTGGCTTCTAAACCAGGAGAAACTCCGGTAGTGATTCCGATTTCCAATGTCGATGGCGGCTATACTGGTACTGGAGAACTCACTTTCCATTCTGATCATAAATGGACTCTCACTCCATCTAGTGGTTCGCTTCTTTATGCTTTGGAAATACCTTCTCAAGGTGGTGATACTTATTGGTTAAATACCAATTTGGCCTATGAGGCGTTAGATGAAACGACCAAAGAACGGATTGCAGATTTACAGTTAATTACCTACAACCCATTCTTACAAGACCGGAATGTACCCCGCCCTTTATATCGTTTAGACAAGAATATTCCTTTAATAAGTCCTATCTTTCCCCATCCTTTAGTTAGGACACATCCAGAGAGTGGTAAAAAGCATCTTTACTTAGATGTTGCTACGGAAGTGGAAATTGTCGGGTTAGAGCCGGAAGAAGGATCTAAACTGATTGAACAATTGAGGCAACATCTAAATCAACCCAAGTTCTACTACCAACACAAATGGTCTGTAGGCGATATTGTCTACTGGGATAATCAAGCTACCTTGCACTACCGTCAAGCATTTGATCCAAATGAACGACGGGTTTTGAAGCGAGTCAGCCTTGCAGGTAGTCGCCCTTTTTAACGAAAACGTGAAAGTCCCCACCCTCAACGTACCCGTAGGGCATCCAGGGGGACGGTAGCTACTGTATGGCTATTATTTGTCATCTTTGATAATCTCCTTAATTCATTTGTATTTTGAGTTGCTGCTTTTAGCTATTTAAAAAAAGAATGCGACAGATACACACGCTTAAATCCTTGTGATATCTGGCTTTCTTAATTTTGAATTGGTGTGAGTACCTTGGCAAACTGCGGAAACAGAGCCTCGGCGTTGCTATGATTAATCGCTGAACGTAGCTGATTTTCGAGCGGGTAGGCATCAAGTCCATCTGTGAAGTGACTTACAACTTGCACAGGAGCGAAAGGCGAGTCACTACCATAAAGAATGTGGCTCTTGTCAGCGAAAGCCAGCAAACTGGGCAATGCGGTAGGACTTCCAGAGAGAGCGGTGTCGAAATAAAAGCGGCGGAGGTTTTCTAGTCCAGTTTCGACATTGCCATCGGGGGAACATACTGGAGCCATGCGATGGGCGGCGTAGGGGATGAATCCCCCAGCATGGGACAGAATCACTTTCAGATTGGTGTGGCGGGTCATTGTACCAGATACAATGAGATTAATCGCAGCGCGGGTGGTATCAAGTAAGAAGTCGGCGGCGAAGGGCGGTACACCTTGTACACTAGGCCCCGGTAGCTCCGAGGGATGGACGAAGACTACAGCATGGCGGCGGTTCAACTCCTGCATAAGTGGGTCAAAGTCCTTCTCTCCCAGGTAGCGACCGTGTGAATTTGCTAGCAGAACTACCCCAGCCGCGTGCAATTCATCCAAAGCATAGACTGCTTCCGCGATCGCACCATCGACATCAGGTAAGGTCAGGGTCGCAAAAAATCCAAATCGATGGGGATGAGCGCTAACTACCTTAGCCGCAAACTCATTCACTTCACGAGCCTTGACCCGCGCCTCGGCATCATTGCCCAGATGCACACCAGGAGTAGAAACTGAGAGAATTCCAGTGGCAATGCCATGCTCATCCATCATGTTGAGTGCATCTTCTACACTCCATTTCGGAACAGAACCTCCTCCAGGCTTGATGCCATGCTGAGTCAGCCAGTTTGCGTAATCTGGAGGAACGATATGTTGGTGAACATCAATCCGGGCAGGATTAGACATGGTTTTTCCTTGTCAAAAATATTGAGTTGGTAGTTTGAAAGTGTATTCAATCGGGTTTTGAGAATCCATATCCTGGGGAAGCAGTTTCTTGAGGATATGCCGTAATGTCTCTTGTTCGGTGGGATTAAGAGGTGCAAAGTTTTTGACTCCTACTTTTTGCACGCGCTTAACTAACTCATTGACGATCTCTTTACCGGCATCGGAAACTGAGTGCATATGCAGTCGCCGATCCTTTTCGTGCGGATGCGTCTCAATCAATCCGCGGGCTGCAAGAATCCGAATGATACCGTGGATAGTAACGGGCTTCATTCCCACTAACAGCCCTAGTTCGTTCTGAGAAGTTGCGCCTTTCTCCAACAGTTTCACCATGACAACGTACTGCTGGGGTGTGATATCAAGATCGCTAAGTTCCTGGTAGCAGTTGCGATGATTCTTGGCGAATACTCTACCTATGAGATAGCCAAGATCCTCATCCAATAGATATGATTCATCCACCTCTGCTGGTTTGAGTTGCTCATTTTCTAGTTTTGGCGATCGCTCTACTGACACTGGCTTCATCCTCAAGAGATTTGCTTTTTTGGGAAACTCATTCTCATAATAACATTATAATCATAACGTTATTCTCATAATAATATTTCAACAATAAATTAAAAAGAGGCTAATTCCACAGAGGGAGTGGATTCAGGCGATTGGGGAGGTTTGGGAGGTCTACCTTTAGTAGCAAATTCTGTGAGATTTTTGACCACTACATAAAGTACAGGCACTAGTAGCAGACTCATGCAGACGGAAACGAACAAGCCGCCAAACACCGCCGTACCAAGGGATAAACGGCTGGCTGCACCAGCCCCAGATGCCACTACTAAAGGAAGGAAACCCACCAATGCAGCGATCGTGGTCATGAGAATCGGGCGGAGTCGCTGTTGCACCGCATGGAGTGCAGCCTGGGCGATGGTCATTCCTTGCTCCCGCGATTGGTTGGCAAATTCTACAATCAAAATCGCGTTCTTACTCGCCAAACCGATCAACATCACCAATGCCACCTGACAGTACAAATCGTTGACCAATCCGCGCACTGAGACGAATAAGAGAGCGCCTAAAATCGCAAAGGGTACTGTCAGTAAGATGATGATTGGGTCGATGTAATTTTCGTACTGGGCTGCCAAGATGAGAAACACAGCCAGAATACCAAGACCAAATAGCACGATCGCTTGTCCGCCAGATTTGGTTTCTTCTCTAGAAAGCCCTGTCCAATCATAACCTAAACCGGGTTGCTCAATTTCCTTAAATGTCTTCTCCATCGCCGTAATTGCTTGCCCAGAACTGTAACCTGGGGCAGCAGTGCCTTGAATCTTGATGGAGCGGAATAAGTTAAAGTGGCTGATGATTTGCGGCCCTGTAATGGGAGTCACTTTGGCAACTTCATTTAGTAGCACCAGATTACCACCTCTGGAACGGACATTAATTTGACCAATATTGTCTGGAGAGTTGCGAAACTGTTCATCTGCTTGGATGTACACCCGATAGCTGCGCTGGGAGAAGGTAAAATCATTGACATATTGCCCACCCATGTAAGCACCCAGGGTATTCATTGCCTGACTAAAATCGACATCGAGGGCTTCTAAGCGATCGCGGTCAATGTCAATCTGATACTGGGGGGTGCTGGCGGTGAATTGAGTAAACACTTGGCGTAAGGCGGGGTTTTGATTGGCTTTGGCAATTATCTGTTGCGCGATCGCTAAGAATTGATCAATACTCAGTTGTCCGTTGCTGCGGTCTTGCAACTGAAATTCAAAACCGCCTGTAACGCCATAACCAGAGACGGCGGGTAGGTTGGAGGTGAAGATCAGTGCATCCTGATTTTGCATGAAAATGCCATTGAGCCGTTGCACGATCGCCTTAACTGAATGTTTGTCACCCTCGCGTTCTTCCCAACCTTTCAGGTTAAAGAAAAACGTCCCCTGATTGGGGCCATTGCCGTTTAGACCAAAACCACCAATGACCAAAGACGCTTTCATCTCAGGCACTTCTTTTTCCAGCGTTTCATACACATTCTTCACAATTTTTTCGGTGTAGGCGAGGGAGACACCATCGGGAGCCTGAATAATGCCGACGATGATACCTTGATCCTCATCTGGCACAAATCCACTGGGGACGGAAATATAGATAAACGCCGTAGCTGCAAGTCCGAGGATAAATAGCCCGACTACAAACATCCGAATGCGGATCAAGAACTTGGTCAGACGCTCGTATTGCTTTAGCACCCAGCTAAAGCCGCGGTTAAACTGACGAAAGAACCAGCCCAGCGGCCCTCGCCCTTCCCCTTCGGTATGACGCAGGAAGATTGCAGACATACTGGGAGTGAAACTAAGGGCATTGAACAAAGAAATGCCGATGGAGAAGATAATAATTAGTGCGAACTGCCGATACATGATGCCGGTCGCGCCCGGAAAAAAGGACACCGGGATAAATACTGCCATCAACACCAGAGAAGTAGCAATTACCGCACCGGAAAGTTCCCCCATCGCCTCAAAAGCCGCTTGTTTTGGAGGTGAACCTTGTTCCATCTTGGCAGCAATCCCCTCGACGACGATGATGGCATCGTCTACCACCAGACCTGTAGCCAGTACTAGCCCAAACATGGTCAACGTATTGAGCGAAAAGCCCAGGACATAAGCAAAGGCCAATGCACCAATCAAGGATACAGGAACAGCGATCGCTGGAATGATCGTCGCCCGCCAATCTTGCAAAAAGACGAAAATCACTAACACCACTAGGGCGATCGCTTCCATCAGCGTTTTAACTACTTCTTCAATTGAGACTTCGACAAACTTGGTGGTGTCGTAGGCGATGACTGCTTTCAAACCGGGGGGAAAGTTTTTCTCTAGTTCTGCTATTTGCGCTTCCACGGCTTTGGCAGTATTCAGCGCATTGCTACCCGGTAGTTGATAGATCAACATGGCAACGCCGGGTTTGCCCTGTACTAATGCCGAAGTTGTATAATCCTGCGCGCCTAACTCAACTCGTCCCACATCCTTGAGTTTAATTAGCGTCCCGTTGGTGGTGTCGTTCTTTAGTACTAGGTTCTCGAATTCTTTGACATCTTTTAATCTACTATTGATGCGGAGGGGAAAATTCGAGGTTTGATTCGCCTTAGTGGGCGCTTGACCAATTGACCCTGCCCCAACTTGAATATTCTGAGAAGTTAAGGCACTGCTGACATCTGTTGCTGTTAATCCCCGACTGGCTAGAGCGTTGGGATCGAGCCACAGTCGCATGGCATATTGGCGTTGACCAGCCAAGGTTGCATCGCCCACACCAGGGACTCGTTTAATTGCATCGGTAACATATAGGTCAACATAGTTACTCAAAAAGATATTGTCATACTCGCTATTTTCGGCATAGAATCCATAGACTAGCAAAATGCTGTTGGAGCGGGCTAGGGTTGTCACTCCAGTTTGCTGTACAGACTGAGGTAAGGTTGGTTGGGCGATCGCCGCTCGATTCTGGACGTTAACTTGGTTAATGTTGCGGTTACTGGTTGGGTCAAAAAATGTTGAAATCGTACTTGAGCCGTCGTTACCACTGGTTGAAGTCATGTACTGCATCCCCTCAACCCCGTTCACTTGCCGCTCAATTACGGTTGATACAGTATCTTCAACAGTTTGGGCATCTGCGCCAATATATACGCTGCTAGTTTGTACTTGAATGGGTGCAATTTCAGGTAGGTTGTTAATGGGGAGTAAGGGAATACAGATGCAACCGATGAGTAAGATTAATAGGGTGCAAACTGTTGATAAGACGGGTCGCCGGATGAAATTGTCTGCGATAGACATGGTTGTATGATTAAGGGTTAGATTTTAAACGCAGAGGCACGCAAAGGTACGCAGAGGGAGGAGGAGTAGAGAAGAGTTTTGTGTGGGGAGGTTTCTCTAGGGTTGTGGTTGGATGGGGGCACCGTCTCGGAGTTTGAGAATGTTGGAGGTTGCTATGCGATCGCCTGGTTTAATTCCTTCTAAGATGGGGTAGCGATCGTTTTGCACTTCGCCTAATTTCACTGGTTTTTGATGTACGACGAATTGCGGCTTTTGTTTTGATTTGTCTTCTTCTACTACGAAGACAAAACTCTGTCCACCAATTCGATTCACTACTTGAGTCGGAATCAAAATCCCCGGTTGCTGGCTCCAGACAATCCGGGCGCGAACATATTCCCCATCTCGCAATTTGCCACTGGAATTAGTAAATCGGGCTTTCACTAAGATAGATTGGGCTGATGTATCCACTTTTGGCGAGATAAAGTTAATACTGCCGGTGGTTAAACGCTTACCTGTGTTGGCATCCAGTAGCTCTACAGGTAATCCCTGACGCAATTGGGTAGCGTTGGACGGCACCAAAATTCGCATATCTAGGAGATCGTTTTTGGTAATTGTGGTCAAGGTGCCGCCTATATTCACATAATCGCCCACTTTCACGGAGAAATCACCAACGATGCCATCAAGGGGTGCAACCACCTGCTTTTGGTTCAGATTCACTTGACTTGAGGCAACTTGAGCCTGGGCTTGCTGCACGTTCGACTGTGCCTGTTTGATGCTAGCTTGGCTGGCATTTACCTGCTTTTTCGCAGCATTTAAGGAAGCGATCGCTGTATCTAAGTTGTTTTGAGCGATATCAAGTTCTTGTCGCGCCTGTGCGCCTTCAGTTACAAGCATTTTGGTTCGCTGGAACTGTACTTGCTGTAATTTCACATTTGCTGCGGCTTTAACTTGATTGGCAACTTGTTCTTCAAGTTGTGCCTGGGCGGTAACTACAGCTGCCCGATTGGAGTCAACTACAGCAATGGCGCTAGAGATATTGGCTGTAGTCTGGTCTAAACTTAAAGACACAATTGGCGTTCCTTTGGTGACGCGATCGCCACTAGCTACAAATATGCGCTCGATTCGCCCCTGAATTTGCGGCTGAAGCGAAACACGCTGCTGGGCTTCTAATGTGCCGACAAACTCAGAGGTAGAGCGAATCTGACTTGATTGCACAGTTTGCACCTTAACCGGCAGAGGCGGTAGTGGTGGTGGTGGTGGGGCTTCTCGGTGGCCTAAGAATCGCCAGCCCATAAAGCCCCTACCCCCAAGTACAAGCATGGCAAGTATTCCTATAAGCCATGCTTTCCGCTTTTGGGGGGGTTTAGTAGAGGTTTCTTCAGCAGGACTAAGACTTGGCTCTGTAGACACTGACGCTATAACTGAATCAGAATCTTTGGCAACCTTGTTTTTCAAATCGTGAGTTTGCTCAAAAGATCCAGATGAAATTGGCTGATCGAGTGACATAAGATATTTAACTCCGTCAATATTGGTAATTCAAATTAAAATGTTGATCTTTAATCTCTGCGTTCAGCTGTCATTTGCCAAATTCTTTCTAAGAATTGAATTTGCCGCAGTCGGATTGCCATTAGTTGATGGTGTCTTGTATGCCGCCTTCCAACCCTAAATCCCATATAGAAGAAGACTGATGCGACACAAACACAAGCCACAAGCAAAAGGCTTCCAGACAAACTCTCAATCTGGTCGTGGTCGAGTGTGTAGGTGAGATCAGTTTGATCAGGTTGTTCAGTAACTGGAGTTGGAAATTGGGGGGATGCTGTGATATCAGCCAAAGAGAACCCATTCATAGAACTATACTTTTCTTAAGTATTACTGTACTGCTTTATACATAAGTAATCCGCTTCAAAACCTCCTCTGTAAACCATCCCGTCCGGTTGACAAAGTTGAGGGCTGGAGTAGGCAGGAGTTCAAGATAGGTTGCTAGGCGAATTCCCTGGCCCAACTTGCCTTTTATCTCATAGCGATCGAAGATTTCCACAGCGCTCTCATGTAATCCCAGTTTCATCAATGTACCCCGCAGGTTGACGGTGGCAGGAGTAGGTGATTTCCCGGACACGATCGCCTTGATATTATGAGCGATCGCTGCTCCTTGTTGATAGGCAACCTGAGCAGTAACAGGCTGGGGATTCGACGGATCGATCGCACAATCTCCCGCCGCAAACACCTCTGGAAATTCTGGTAGTTGCAGAGTCGGTTTTACTAAGAGGCGATTCTGTTTATCCCGGTTTTTAGCCGCAATCGGCAGAGAGTCAATCACTGGATGAGTCGCGTTCCCAGTTGTCCATATTACTGTAGCGGCTGCTAATCTTTCTAGTTGTCCATCGCGTTCAAATTCTATGGCTCCCGGATGAACCGCTTTTACATCAGACCTTAACAATACTTCAACGGAGGCAGTTCGCCCTTTCAATGCAGACTGTGCGGTTTCACGGAGGCGATCGCTTGTAGAGTCTTTGAGAATCTCAGAACTGCGTTGCAAAATCACAATCCGAATCTCCTGTGGGTTTCCACTTAAAGGTATGTACCAAGTTGGCAGTAAATCCGCTAGCGTTCCCGCCATTTCCACCCCAGATGCACCAGCACCCACAATCGCAACGGTAAGCATTGCCCGACGTTCTTCTATATCTTCGGTTTGGGTTGCCAGCTGCAAGCGGTTTCGTAAGTGCTGTCCTAACGCAAAGGCATCATAAGCAGTGCGGAATGGTAGCGTATTTTCTTTTGCCCCAGGTATGCCCAAGTAACTTGTAGTGCTGCCCAATGCCACTACCAAATGACTGTAGGAATACTTTAAGCCAGAGTTGAGTTTGACCTGTTTTTGCTCCAGGTCGATCGCTCCTACTGTACCAAGCACAAAGGTAATACCGCTATTGTGCAGCAATTGATCGTAGCGGGGACAGATTAACTCTAGTTTGACTTCGCTAGTAAGCAGTTCATACAGCAGTGGCTTAAAGACAAAGCACCACGATTGATCGATCAAAATAATCGGACAGGAATGTAAATCTCTGAGATGCAATGCTGTGAACAATCCGCCAAAACCACCCCCGATAATCACAATCGGCAGATCATTTGTTTCATACATCTGTGCTGGCGATCGCATAGTTCAACCTACCTCCGAAAGAATTGCAAAATTCACAATCAGACGAAATTGTTAAAGATGAAAATCAAGTTCAACAACCAATAGACAAAGGTAAATTCCTAAGTTGGCTTGGAAGACTAAACAGTTTCGTTTGCTAAATAACATCAAAACAAAACAGTTTAGTTTTGTCAATAGGGTATGCTAAAGATCGGTCAATGGTATTAGTGACCCCGCAAACTGGGGAAGTGCAGTAATGATTAATGTTAAGAGTAGCGATCGGGAGTTATCGCCAGAAAAAACTGAAGCAATCTTGCGTGGAGCGATGCAGGAGTTTTTGGAGCATGGCTATGCAGGTGCCAGAATTGATAAAATTGTAGCCGCCGCCGGAGTATCCAAAGCCACGCTCTACCGGCACTTTGCGGATAAAGAGGCATTGTTTAAAGCCCTAATAGAACGAATCGCAGCAAAAACAAAGCTGTTTCAGCAACAAGACTTTCCACCGTTACAAGAGGAACCCGTTGTATTTTTGAAACGTTATGCTACTAAAATGCTTGACAATATTACTCAAAATTCCCAAGAGGTAGCGTTGCTCAGAATCATTATTGCTGATTCAGGAAGGTTTCCAGAACTGGGACGGGTATTTGTCCAGACTGTTGAAAAACCAAATCTTGACTTTTTGAAGCAGTACTTTGCGACTCATCCTCAACTTCAAATTGCTGACCCGGAAGTTGCAGCCCGAACGTTTATCGGTACGCTAATCCATTTTGTGATTGTGCAAAATTTGCTACACGGTGAAGATATTTTACCAATGGAGTGCGATCGCTTGGTGGATGGATTGCTTAATTTGATTATTCACAAAAATGCGCCTTGCATAAATGCGGAATCAATCAACTAAATAGAGGTGTTTTTTATACCAAAGAAAAGAAGTAACAAACGAATTGAGTATTTATTATCTACAAGCTAGTACGTCACGGCGTAAATAAGCCACCCATTTAAAATCGCTAGACATCCTA
>CAZZZY010000104.1:0-12268 GCA_964658545.1 uncultured Acetobacteraceae bacterium
GTATGCAAACAGACCTAACCCCCTAACCCCCTTCCCGAAGCGGGAAGGGGGAAAAGTTGTACCTCACGCTTGGGTTAAGGCTAAAAGTCTTTGTTAGTTTAACCCAAGCGTATTGTCCTTAAACCAACCTACAAATATTATAAATGTTTCACCAAATCTGATATAAAACAATACGCTTGGGTTAACGATAATTGTAGGTTGGATTTCGTTCCTCAACCCAATCTACACATTTTAAGGTTTTTGGCGCTAACTGAACTGTATTGTGATATAAAAGGGTTTTTTACCTATGATGAGTGCTGAGTAATAATATTGAATATTTTTGCACAGTCATGAAAATCGCTATTGGCAGTGATGAACGCACCAACCTTACTGACAGGGTAGTGGAAGAACTTAAGCAGCGTGGGTATGAAGTTATGCTCTTCGGTTCCCTAGCCGAGAATGATTTAGAAGTTGATTGGCCCCTCAGTTGTAGTAAAGTTGCTTTGACAGTAGCAACCCAGAAAGCAGATGAGGGGATTGTCTTTTGTTGGACTGGTACTGGCGCATCTATTGCCGCTAACAAAGTTTCAGGGATACGTGCAGCTTTGTGCCATGATGCTGAAACTGCACGCGGGGCGCGTATTTGGAATCATGCGAATGTCCTTGTATTAAGTTTACGTGCGACTACAGAAGCGATCGCCAAAGAAATATTAGATGCCTGGTTTAGCACGCCCTATTCTGAAGATGAGTGGAATCTGCTACAAATGGAGCGGATTAGACAGTTAGAGAAAACTGCTTTATTTCAGCAATCTCAAACCACTGAGGGTAACTAAGACTGTAGAACCTTCATGCCCAATCACGCCAATGGGTAGGTTAATACTTCCTAGAAAGTTACCTACTAAAAGCAACATAATAAAACCCAATGCTACGGCTATATTCTGTTTGACTATGGATTGTGATCGCCTACCCAAATGCATCGCCACGGCAATTTTTTCTAACCTATCTGCCATCAGTACTATATCTGCGCTTTCCAATGCTACATCACTACCAGATATTCCCATCGCTATGCCTACAGATGCTTGCGCTAAGGCTGGTGCATCATTAATCCCGTCTCCCACCATTGCTACAGTTTGATACTTTTGCTGTAGAAGGCGGATAACATCTAGCTTATCTTCTGGTAAAAGTTGAGCATATACTCGATCAATTCCGACTGCTTTGGCGACACTGTGAGCAGTTTCTTCATTATCCCCAGTTAACATGACAATTTGCTCAATTCCTAGTTTCTTTAACCGGGTAATGGTTGCAGCTGCTTCTGCTCTCACTGCATCTGCGATCGCAATTACACCAATCACATCAAAACATCCCGCCCCATCCGGGGTGGGGTTCTTCGCTACCCAAACGACAGTTTTACCTTTCTGCTCCAAAGATTGAGCCATTTTTCGCAATTCTTCAGGTAAATTTGTTACATACTGCTGCACAAAAACGGCATTGCCCACAATTACCTGTTGTTCTTGAGCGATTCCGACAATTCCTTGTCCAGGTATAGCTTGCACTTGGATTGCACCAACTAAATCCAAATCACCAAATGCCTGTACAATTGCCTTACCGATGGGATGTTCTGAATAGGATTCCACACTAGCAGAAGCTTTTAATACATCTACTTGGGTGTATTCACCAACTGAAATTACCTGAAATACCTGCAACTGTCCTCTTGTTAGAGTACCAGTTTTATCAAATGCGATCGCTCTCACTTTGCCAATCTTCTCTAATTGTGCCCCATTTTTAAACAAAATCCCCTGTCTTGCACCATTGGCAATTCCCGACAACAGTGTGGGCATAATTGCAGCCATCAGCGCACAGGGAGAAGCTACCACCAAGAAGGTCAGCGCCCGATAAATGGTAGTTTCCCAATCCCAACCCCAAAGAAACGGCGGTAAAGTTGCCAGTAATATCCCGGCTACTACAATGACTTTGGCATATCCTTTTTCAAAGCGATCGATAAATTCTTGCGAAGGTGGTGCTTCTGTCTGCGCCTGTTCTACCAAACGAATCACACGCTGAATCAAACTACTTTGGGCTGGTTTGTGTACCTTAATTTGCAATGCGCCATAGCCGTTGAGTGTACCGGCGAATACTTCTGCACCCACTGTTTTCTCTACAGGTAACGACTCGCCTGTAATTGCAGCTTGATTGAGGGTGCTGTAACCAGATAAAATTATCCCATCAGTAGGAATTAGCTCTCCGGGTTTGACAACAATCTCATCACCCACTTTTAACTGACTGATAGGAATTTCCTCTTCTCTTCCCTGAAGCAAAACCCTAGCTGTATCTGGTGTCAAACTCATCAAACTGCGGATACTCCGCTCGGTTCGCTGCATGGCATAGCCTTCGAGTGCGCCACTGATGGCAAAAATCAGAATCAAAATTGCCCCATCAATAATTAGATGATATTCTCGTCGCCATAAGCCGAGGCTAGCAGCACCAATAGCGGCGACAATCATCAGCAAATCGACATCGAGTTCTTTTTCTTTGAATAGGGTAGTCAATCCTTCCCGCGCACTTTCGTAACCACCAATCAAGTAAGCAGCAGGTAGCAGCAGGAACGCCAATCCCAACCAACCGAGATGTAAGGCGAACCATCCGAGAAATAACAGTAAGCCACACAAAAGGGCTGCGACGGTATCTGCGTGTTCTCTGGTGAATTGGCCCAAACGTTGGGGGTAGAGCATGGGAGGTGAATTAACAAGGACTCTCTTACGCTAAACCTTGACATTGATGTTAATGTCAAGGTTTATCTTGAAAAATGCTCCAAGAATAGGTAGGTTGGCAGAGTTATTCTTTATGGTAGTGTGTGTTTTATTCTGGGTATGCTGCGCTAATTTGTAAACATTCAAATTTCTTATCAGAGATGAAAGCGATTGCCTCTAGTAAGCTTTGCTATCACAAAAAAGTGCTAAATATTGTTGATATCAGTGTTAAAGTTCAATATATTAAATAACTAATAAATATCTATAATAGTCGGAGTTCTCTTGCTGTTAAAGACTAAAAATCAGTCACATTTAACTCTTTTTGTAACCAAGATTGATGACAATCCCCATCATTTTAATAAGTTATTTAAACTCAGGGATGAAATTGAGCAGTTACCCCAAGATTGCTTAAATATCAAGGTAGATTTTCACTACTGCGAATTTTTGGGACACTACGGCGTTGCTTTTTGGGGAGGACTA
This sequence comes from uncultured Acetobacteraceae bacterium, assembly GCA_964658545.1. Classification (GTDB taxonomy): domain Bacteria; phylum Cyanobacteriota; class Cyanobacteriia; order Cyanobacteriales; family Nostocaceae; genus Nostoc. Next base: position 3,207 of record CAZZZY010000104.1, read on the forward strand.
TTCCGTCTTATCGAAGCTCGTGGCGGCTCTCTCGCTTTTGATTGGAATACACTTCCAGAAAAAATTCGGATGAACTTAGCTCAGAATGGCTTCTTGTGTGATTTCGGCTTTGACAGGAAACCCTGGGACGGCAACTCCATACCTTACCGGAATGATCTTGATCAGGATTTTAATGCTATTGCAGATTACCTGAAATATAATTGGCTGGGCAAAGGTTGGGTCAAAATCAGTCCAAGATTACAAGATGCAATTACAGGACGAGTCTTAGAGATATATTTTAATGCATTTGATCATAGTCAATCTGCTGTGGGGGTGTTCAGTTGCGGTCAGCACTATCCTAAGCTTGGTTTTCTTCATCTGACGGTCATCGACTTTGGTATTGGTATCCCTACTAGTGTTCGCTCTCTACCTCAGAACTTAGATAAGACTGCTAATGAGGCTCTACAGTGGGCGTTCGAGCCGGGAAATAGCACTAAGCAAGACAGTATCTCCCGTGGCGCAGGCTTAAATTTATTGCAGGAGTTCATCGTAAAAAATCATGGAAACCTTACAATCTTTAGTAATGACGGATATGTCAATATAGGCGATAATATTATATATGAGAACAAAGGTACTAATTTTAAAGGAACACTGATTAATATTGCACTTCGGTGTGATGAATCTTACTACTGCCTAGCAACTGAAGCTCATCAACTTAAGAAGCGGTTATTTTAAAGACGGAGATAGAGGAATGGCATACAAAATTTTTGATCTCGTCGGGAAATACGCCATCAGCGCTGAGAGTGGGCAGAAGGTATATGACCAGATTCATCCAGTTCTGCTTTCTGGCAACCCTGTAGAATTAGATTTTACTGGAGTTCAGGTCTTTGCTTCTCCTTTTTTCAACTTTGCGATCGGTCATCTCTTGAAAGATATTCCAGCAGATAACCTTAATCGACTGGTTGAGTTCACCGCTATAAGTTCTGAGGGGTGGAATGTTCTTGAGCGTGTGATTGCCAATGCAAAGCATTACTATTCTGATGAGCAATTTCGTAATGCGGTTGATGCAGTAATCACAGAGCAGGCTGCAACTTTTTAAAGTATGGTGGTCAATCTTAATATTCAAGCTGATATTATTGACATCAAAACTGATAATCCCCAACAGGGTGATATTTTTCTTGTAGATACTAATGTCTGGTTTTGGCAGACTTATACAAAAAATGCTGGGTCTGGTGCTAACGCTTCCGAATTCAGTATTTATCTAACATATCTCAATCAAGCTCTTGTAAATGGAGCTACACTAACATACTCTGGACTTATATTAGCGGAGCTTGCTCATATCATTGAGAGAACTGAATATAAGATTTATATGCAGTCTCATGCTTATCTGCCACTTAAAGAATACCGCCATAATTATCTAAATGAACGAATAAATGTTGTTGCTGAAGTTCAGTCAGCTTGGAGTCAGGTTAAGGCGCTTGCTGTTCCTGTCAATCTGACGGTAGATGATGCAACAACCGATGCAGCACTAAAAAGATTCCAAACTCAAGCTGTTGATGGCTACGATCTACTACTTCTCGAAGCTATTAGCAGAGCAGGAGCAGGGAAAATTAAAATCATCACACATGATATGGATTATGCTGTTGTTCCAGATATTCAGGTATTCACGAGCAATAACAACGTTATCCAAGCAGCTAATACACAGAAAAAATTATTGGCTAGCAGGTAGTTTGACTAAGCTAAGTTAAAAGCGTAGACACGCAGTGGCTTGTCGTCAGACATCGCCTTTCCTAAACGCCCTCTCAACAATAATTAACTTCTTTAAGACTATAATTCGTGGAAATCAAAAGCAGCGATCTGACAATTAAGCAGTTAACGCATTTGGTAGGCGGCGGTTTAACTCCGCGGATGGTGCGACATTACCATCAATTGGGACTGTTACCGCAACCAGTGCGATCGCACAGCAATTACCGTCTCTATACCCAAAAAGATGTCCTCAGATTGCAAAGGATTGTTGCACTCAAGCAGCAAGGGTTTCAGCTGAACCACATCCGCAATATTTTGGAGGTGGAACCAGAAGCCGACACAACTGTTAACCTCATGGGACAACTCCAGCAGCAATATCGGGCGGTGATGCAACAAATTTCGCAACTACGGCAAACTGCATCAGCATTAGAAGGATTATTGGGGCGCGATCGCCATTGTCAAATTATCCAAGCGGAAGTTTTGGCACAACTCAAGTTACTGGATGTCGAAACTCAAGCTGGATTAGGGGGATTGGAAAACCTGTGGAGTGGCTTGGATGCCGAAATTCATACCCACTCGGAAGCTTTTTCCGAATCGCTACAACGCTTACTACCTGATTTGTCTCAGCGTTCGGAAATTGAACAACACTTAATTTCTCAGTTGGTTTTGGCTTGTGGCGATGTGAGTTTGGTGTCCTTTGTGAAATTGAGTCGAGGTGCGATCGCAGCTAGTCGAGAAGCCCTATCTTCAAACTGTCAAATTGTTGTCGATACCCAAACCGTTGCTGCTGCTTTGGATCAAACCCGATTACTTCACTTGGGATGCCACATTGAAACCTTGATTGATAATCCCCATATTACCACCGCTACAGAAGCAGAACTTGCCTTTTGGCAACATCGACAATGGCGAGAAAAATTGCTGCAAGTAAATCAGGGTTGCGTGTTGGTAGTTGGTTATGCTCCCTCAGTACTTGTAGAAGTTTGTGAAGCGATCGCTAATCACAAAATTCAGCCAGCATTAGTAATTGGAATGCCCATTGGCTTTAGCCATGCTCCCGCAGCCAAACGACAACTAATGCAACAAGGGATACCTTTTATTACAGTTGAAGGAACTTTGGGAGGTGGCGCTTTAGCTGCTACTGCCCTAAATGCCTTGGTGGAGTCATTGATTGATAAGCCTGATTGTCATTGTTATCTCAAAAATGTCGGCGAGCAGTCAGGAGTGCTGAGTGCTGATTAACCCTAAGTAAGTGGGCATAAATAAATATAATACCCAGATAGAAATTAAATACGCGTCATCCAGAACCCTTGTAGAGACGCAGCACTGGTACGTCTCTACTTTTTCACCAGATGTTTACTGAAAATAATATTGTTAAATAATATTGAATTTGCTACACTTTACCAGTTTTAGTAATTCAATAATTCATAATTGTGCCCATAAGCTACCAACTTGGTATAAGTTGCAATATGACTTAGAAAAATTTATAGTAAACGCACTTTAGCAATTAGAGTAGAAATTATCATGCTATCCGAGCTAAGTAAAAGTATAAATCAACATAAGTGTGGCAAAGTAATTAGAAGTAAAGATAACTCAGATGTATAATTAGCGCGTCTCCTCCATAATCTTTAACAAGATTGTAATTTAGGACTGACAGGCTTTCTATTTTTTACTTTAATAAAGGGCATATGTGGCAACAAGAAAAAAAAGATACTTCGATAGTCAGGCTGCTATTATGGGTTGCCTTAGCTACGACCCCCATAGCATCAACTCTGGCGGTATCAGCACCAATGCTGGCACAATCTAAATCTGAAACTCCCTCTTTTGTACTGCCAAAAACAGTTCAGAATGGATCAACACTGCGGATTGACGGTTCTAGTACCTTGAGTGCAATTAACCAAAGCCTGAAGGAAAATTTTGAAAAACAGTTTCCTGGCACAAAAATTGAAGTTGCTGCTAACGGCACTGATCCGGCACTCAAAGAGTTGCTAGATGGCAAAATCAACATAGTAGCAATGGGGCGTGGGTTGACACCAGCAGAAAAAGCCCAAGGACTAGAGCAAGTTCGCTTGCGCCGTGAGAAGATTGCGATCGTGGTTGGTGCAGATAATCCTTTCAAAGGAAGCTTGACTAGTAAACAATTCGCCCGCATTTTCCGAGGACAAATTAACAATTGGTCACAACTCGGCGGGCCTCCAGGCAAAATTCGGTTAATCGATCACCCTAACACAAGTGAGACTCGCAATACTTTTCGCACTTATCCAGCCTTCAAGAGTGGTGAATTTGCGACAGGGCCCAATGCTACCCAAATAACCGATGATAGTACCACAGAAATCATCAAACAACTGGGCACAGACGGCATCAGCTATGTGTTAGCTAATCAGGTATCGAAGTTGCAAGGTGTGCGAATTCTGCAATTACATCAAGCCTTGCCAGATGATGCCAAATATCCCTTCTCACAACCTTTAGTTTACGTTTACAAAAAAAATCCCGGCTTAGTCACGGTAGATTTTCTCGGCTTTACCCTTGCACCCCCAGGACAGCAGGCTATAGAACAAGCGAGAACGGCTGAAGCACAGGCGATCGCAGCCAATATATCACAACCTGTTGTCAACCCTTCCCCCAGTGCTGAGACAACATCTGCTGTTACGCCTTCCCCTGATGCCACTAATTCTGTATTTGGCAAACAGCCCTTTGTGGCTGCTCCTACTTCACAAAACAGTCCAATTGTCAACAAAGAAGTACCATTTTGGGTGCTGCTACCTTTGTTTTTGGTTACTGGAGTTGGGGCGTTGTTATGGTGGGTTCTAGGAAAACGCCCATCATCCACTGAGAAAACAAACAACTTACCAGAATCAAATCCTCATCCACCCGATAGAGAAGATGGAGAAACCGCTGTACTTAATGCTAGTACAGCTGCCTCCGTTAACGGAGCTATGCTTGAGGAGCAGCCAGTACCACACTTCCAAGAGCAAGAAACCTCCGATCGCACTCCTTTCAATATCTATGCTCAAACACAATCTGACCTGACGGAGAATGCTACTCAAGGGACATCAAATTTAGTACAAGAGGCAACTAATGGTACCTCTAACCTCTATGAAGGTACAACCTCTGGACTAGCTAATGGATCAGGAGCCGCAGCTTTAACCGGTGGTGCGGCTCTTGCAACGGGCATCGGGGCGGCTACCTGGTCTGCCTTTAACAACAGAGAAACAGAAATAGACGCAATTGATGAGACGGTAGAGCTAAATAATTATACTGAGGCAAGCACACCTGATTCGGATGAAGTTGCATGGGACATAGAAGCCCCAGCAGCTGTTGTCAATACTTTATATCCTCATCTGCCTAATATTCCAGAAGAGATATCTGATTTGGAACTGCCTTCATCTGATCTAACAGCCCCACTGCCGGAATTGCCAGATGTGCCAGAAGTAACATCAGATTTTGACTATTGGGATACAGAAGTTAGTGAAGACCAGATAGATGACGAACTCCAGGCGGAATTGAACTGGCTAGAGAGTATTACCTCAACTGAAGATATAGCCTCAGTAGATGAATTGCCTTTACCAGAGTCTGGCGGAGTGGAACCGTTAGCGACACAAACATCCTCACTCGATTTACCAGAAGATATATTCAACGTGGTAGCAGATGCAGCCGAACCTCCTCCTCCTATAGCAGAGCCGATTGTTGGAAAAGGTGTTGCTGAAACTGACTCCACAAATTTTGCAGACGTTGCAGCCTTAGCAGCAGGTGCAGGGATTGGAGCCTGGGCTACTACTTTTGCATCCGATAGCCAAGGACAAGCTAATACTACGGTTGATAATGTGCCAACCGCAGCCGAAACGGATATTCACTTGGTGGATGCAGATGATGAAAGCAGTATTGTGCTTACACCGCATACTTCTACATTGGCTTATGTATCTTGGCAGATTTCCGACACGAAGAAAACAGCGCTGCGTCAACAGGGTGGCTCTAAATTGGTAGTGCGGCTCTATGATGCGACTGGCATTGACTTGAGTTATCAAAGTCCTCAACTTGTAAAGCAGTATGAATCTGAGGAGACAGCACACGATCGCTTAGTGGATATTCCCGTCAGCGATCGCGACTACATAGTTGAAATTGGTTATATCACTGATGCCGATCGCTGGTTATTCATCGCTCATTCGGCGATTGTTCGTTTCTTTAGTCCTGTGCATCCAGATCCCATAGTTGATGATGTGGCGATTGTGGATGAAACAGATATTTACTTGGTAAACGTAGAAGAAGAGAGCAGTATTTTGCTCACACCGCATACTTCTACATCGGCTCATGTCTCTTGGGAAATTTCCGAAACCAAGAAAGCAGAGCTGCGTCAACAAGGCGGTTCTAAATTGGTAGTGCGGCTCTACGATGTGACTGGTATTGACTTGAGTTATCAAAGTCCTCAACTGTTACAGCAGTATGAATCTGAGGAGACAGTACACGACGGACTGGTGGATATTCCCGTCAGCGATCGCGATTACATGGCTGAAATTGGCTATATCGCTGATGGCGATCGCTGGTTATTCATCGCCCATTCGGCGATCGTTCGTTTCTTCAGTCCTGTGCATCCAGATCCCATCGTTGATGATGTGGCGATTGCGGATGAAACAGATATTGACTTGGTAGATGTAGAAGAAGAGAGCAAGATTGTCCTCACACCTCGCACTTCCCAATGGGCTGATGTCTCTTGGGAGATTTCCGAAACCAAGAAAGCAGCACTGCATCAACAAGGCGGCTCTCAATTGGTAGTGCGGCTTTACGACGTGACTGGGATTGACTTGAGTTATCAAAATCCCCAGCTTTTCCAGCAATATGAATGTGACGAGACAGCACACGATCGCTTTGTGGAAATTCCCATCAGCGATCGCGATTACATAGCTGAAATTGGCTATATCACTGATGGCGATCACTGGTTATTCATCGCCCGTTCTGCGATCGTTCGTGTCTTCAGTCCTGTCTCTACAGATTCCACCGTTGAAGATGTAGCGTTAGCAAGCGAAACAGCTACTAACTTGGTAAATGTAGAAGAAGAGAGCAGTCAGGAAGAGAGCAAAATACTGCTCACACCCCGCACTCCCAAATGGGCTTATGTCTCTTGGAACATTTCTCCAACTCAGAACCAAGCGTTACAACAACAGGGCGGCTCTCAATTAGTAGTGCGGCTTTATGATGTGACTGGCATTGACTTTAGTTATCAAAATCCCCAGCTTGTACAGCAGTATGAATGCGAAGAGGTAGCACGCGATCGTTTCGTGGCTATCCCCGTGAGCGATCGCGACTATATGGTTGAAATTGGCTATGTCGCTGATAGCGATCGTTGGTTACTCATAGCCCGTTCACCTAATGTTCGGGTCTTGAGTCGTTCCCACGAAGATTTTTGGTTTGTGGCAGATGCTGAGTTGATTATTCACGGAGCAACCCAACCAAATACAAGCGTAAACATTGGTGGACATACCATCAAAATCAAACCCGATGGCACTTTCCACCTGCGTATACCCTTTTCAGATGGTTTAATGGACTATCTCATAACGGTAGCGGCTGATGGGGAATCCACTAGAACTATCCATAAGAAGTTCTCTCAGGAAACTTCCGAAAGCTAGAACACCAATTCAATAATCCGGGAAGAAACTCTCCCCCAACCCCTCTCCGAAGCGGAGAGGGTCTTTCAGACCCCGTAGCAACATCAGTTTAGAATCCTCCTGACTTCCAGTCGGAGGAGATGTCAAAAAATGCTGTAGCAGGAAACAATTGGAGTACTGCGAAGGAAGTTCTAGATATCCTTAACAGGACTCGGAAGCCTAGACCATACCGCTTACGGTTGGTGTAGGAGCGTCACCTCTCTCTTCCTTACTCTCAGGATAAGGGTTTTCAGACCATCTTGCAGTTTTTTACACGTCGGGGGCGGGCTGCTGAGTTCTGGCCACTCTACGATAAATTTCCTGCCCGTCCCCGACACCACCCGTTCTAAACGAAGTGTCCCCAGTTCGTCGGGGTATCACGAGATGATGAGGTTGAAGTAATTCAGATCCTGGCTATCCACGTCTAATTGGTAAAATACGCACCCTAGATTTGGCTTGGTCAACAGTGACTAACGCGCCTGTTAAGAGTGAGGATTCAAACTGGTTCAGAGCTGAAATCACTATCTGTTCGATACTATTAGGCAAAATATCCTGGGTGCGAACCTGAATAACACTGGGGGTATCACCACCTGTTGCAGCTAGCAAGGAGCCGAAGTCTAAATCGTGAGTAAAGACGATATAACCATTAGTTCTTGCCCACTCCATAATTATTGAATCTTTCTCACGGGGGTCGCCAATGGTAGACCAGTGGACAGCTGAAATATTGTACCTCTCAAAAACCGCAACCCAATCAGGGGAAAGGTTCATATCAATCAAAATTTTCATGCACTTATAAGAGGAACTTCAATCTCTTCAGCCCGCCATGCAGCGTAGGCAAGCGCTTCATAAATATCGGCTTCTTCGAGGTAAGGATATGCCTTGAGGATATCGCTATTGCTGTGTCCAGATGCCATTAAGCCGACAATAGTACCAACGGTAATACGCATTCCACGGATGCAGGGCTTGCCTCCCATCACTTCTGGATTGCGGGTAATTCTGGTGAGATTTTGCATGGTTATTGCCTCGTTATGTGGGGTTATTGGATTGAGAAACCAGAAATGGCTGCGTCAATCTTTTCCATTATCTGTCCTAAAATCTGAGCGTTGAGACAGCTGATTCCAAATCTTCATCCAGCTTGATAAGCAGAGATTAACTGATTGGACTTTGGACAAAAGTAAATGCACTCCAAAAAATGCCAGGGGTATGACATTTCAAAACCTATAGGGTTTTACCTGAAATTGACACCAATAGGCAATGCTGTACTCTTACGAAAAATCTATATGTAAGTAACTAAGCAAAATTAATTACACAATGTCATTGTCAAATTTGCTCCCCGCGACCATTCGTGAGAGGTTAAGACAAAATCCTTTTTGTCAATTAGTAACTTTGCTGAAAACTTTCTAAAAAAATGAGTATTAAATAAAGCTTGATACTGAATTCTGATGCAAGAACGAATGATGCTTTTAAATATGACGCGTAGGCTAGCAAAAACCGTAGGCATCGCACGCCTAAAAATTCTGTTGATTAGCACCATTTTCCGCATAATTTTAAGTACTATTGCTTATTGACAAAAGCTCTATAACCTTAACCTCTCACCGATGTTTGCTGGGTTTCTGTCCCAATGATGAACCTGTAAAGTGTACACTCTGCGTTTTGAGCGTGTAAAATGTGATGTTTTGTCACCAGGGGCTATGCAGTGTA
>CAZZZY010000105.1:0-12256 GCA_964658545.1 uncultured Acetobacteraceae bacterium
AGGATGTCTAGCGATTTTAAATGGGTGGCTTATTTCCGCCGTGACGTACTAGTACTGCTTCTCTACGAGACGCTACGTAAACACGTAATTCGTAATTCGTAATTACAATTGCGTAAGGGTTTTAGACATTTAAAATGGGTAGTTTATTTCCCCTGTGCTGTACTAGGAAAATTGTGTTCTCTGTGGGAACAAAGACGGTAGGCGATCGCATTTATCAATTGTGGCGTGGCTTTGTTAAGTGGCGTAATTGATACCAGTGCTGAGAAGCCTTGCTTGGTCGTCAAAAAACGGGGTTAAACTAGAATTACAGGGTAGCAATCAGAGGAAGATTATGATGAGCGATCGCGACTACACATTAATTCATTGACAAAAGCGGTAGTATGTCCACACCCGATCAAGTGGGTGGTAGAAGTAGATGGGAAATCGCCCAAGAGTCTACTCTTGCTTTGGCAAGAAAGGCAGAACAGTTTGACCCCGACGGGATCACTGTTTATCGCAAATAAAGGGTTTAAGACCCCTACGTCTATACGTAGCCCAAGGGTGGTTTCATACGAAAAAAGAAAAATATGAAAGCCTCTATTTCTCGTTTTGAACCATAGATTTTGACCTCACTTCCATTCCTCTCCCCCACGGGGGGAGAGGCTTTGATACCTGGTTTTAATTTTTCTCTGGCTGAATGTATATATCAGCCAAAAATCCAATAACTTTTAACTGGAGAATTGAATAATGCTAGAAAATCGTGACTATACCTTGATTATCGACAAAAGCGGCAGCATGGCAACCCAAGATCAAAAGGGTGGTAGAAGTAGATGGGTTGCGGCACAAGAATCGACTTTCGCTTTAGCTAGTAAGTGTGAGCAATTTGACCCGGATGGTATCACTATCTATGTATTTTCTGGTAAATTTAAGCGGTACGAAAATGTGACATCTAGCATCGTATCGCAAATTTTCCGAGAAAATGACCCCTCTGGTACAACCGACTTAGCAGGTGTGTTGAAACACGCAACTGATGATTATTTACAACGCAAAGCCGCAGGTAAAACAAAGCCAAATGGCGAAACAATTTTAGTGGTTACTGATGGTGAACCGGACGATCGCAAAGCAGTCATGAAGGTAATTATTGAAGCTTCTCGCCGCATCGATCGAGATGAAGAATTAGCTATTTCCTTCATTCAAGTCGGCACAGATCAACAAGCTACTCGCTTTCTGAAAGTCTTAGACGATGAACTCCAAAGTGCTGGCGCTAAGTTTGATATTTGTGACACAATTACTATGGAAGATATGGAAGATATGAGTTTATCGGAAGTGCTACTCAATGCCATTAATGACTAACTGTACCATTTATAGGAATTGCGAAAATGGATTCTATTGATAAGCTGCTAGCTGAACTCCAAACTGAATACAAAAAAGTACAGCCACAACAGCAGCAGTCCAAATCAGGCATAGCCAAATCCTTTATCCCAGCATCGCCAAAGTCGGCATCTTTAATGGATAACCTTTTGGCAGAAATTAAGGCTGATTTTGCCGAAGAGGATGCTGCTATTGAGTTAAAAAAACAGCAAGAACTAGAACAGGAACGAATTCGACAAAAACAATTCAAAGCCAAACAACTAGAGATTTTGAAAGTGCAGGCGAAGCAATGGTTAGCTAAAGTAGATCCACTTTCGTCCGAAGGGCTTTGGTTTGAAAGGTTTTCTGAAAGTTACTCCTCAAAATTAGAGGCAGCAATTGAATATTTAAAAAACAACGAATAACTCAAAATCAAGACACATTTTTATGTTGTCCAAAACCATATCAAATGTGTAAAAACAATCTTGAAGGCAAGCATATTATTGGTATGCAAGAAAAAATCATCTCGCTTTATCGCCCAAACATTCTTTTAATCAATATTGATGACGATTTGTGATATCTGAATGTTGAATAGCCCATTCATGCATAGCATAGAGAATTGGTTGCAATGTTTCTCCTAAAGGTGTCAGTGAATATTCTACTTTTGGTGGAATTTGGGGATAAACTTCTCGATGAATAATCCCGTCTTCCTCCATTTCTCTAAGTTGTTGGGTTAGCACCTTTTGCGTGACTCCAGATAAAGCCCGTTGCAACTCACCAAACCGTTTGACACCAACCATTAATTCTCTAATAATCAAAACTTTCCAGCGTCCACCAATCACCTTTAGAGTAGTTTCTACTTCACAAGTTAGCCTGCTATTGTTTTCTGCTTCAGCTTTCATGGTTTTTTCGTAGAAAGTACCTTAATTTTAAGTGCCTACTTGATCATATTAACTGTGCGATCGCTCATTTAAAGCATTAGTCAAATAATTGCCTGTGGCAGTATGTCAACAGTTAACAAAAATATCTTGTGATTTTGCTAATATCATCCCACAGAGGTAATGCAGGTGAGTTTGGATGGAGAAATTAACTGAACCAGTCCGATTTGGGCTTTGTGCAACTATCATCTTTTTGGGGTTGATAGGCTGCGATCGCTTTACCAGTAATTCTGGAGAAACAGTTGAGCGAGTGAGTGATGGCGATACTTTAGTCGTGAAAGATACCAACGGCAAAAAAATTACCGTGCGCTTTGCTTGTATAGATGCACCAGAAATAGCTCATACCAACAAAGAAAAGCAGAGTAAACGCACTAGCGATCGCAACCAATTTAGTTGGGGTGTGAAAGCCCAAGAACGGGTGCAAGAACTGATACAACAAGGAGGCGATCGCGTGACTTTGAAGATCACAGATAGCGATCGCTATGGACGCAAAATTGCCGAAGTTCGTTTACCAAATGGCACTTTTGTGCAGCAGGTATTGTTACAAGAAGGATTGGCAAAAGTGTATCGTCCTTATTTAAACAAGTGTCCTAGCAAAGACTTAGTTCAACAAGCCGAAGCTGAGGCCAAGGAACAACGGCTTGGTGTTTGGAGTGATGCTAAATTTGTTAATCCTTGGGAATATCGCAGCCTATCAAAAAAATAAAAACTCTAGCTGTTTCTAATTGAATACACTACATTTTTTGGCTTCGCATATTTGCGGAATGATTTAGCAACTTTCCAAATTCCCCCCTAATCCTCTCCCCAAGTTTGCAGTTGCAAATAAACTAGTACCAGCGTCACTGCTAGTAACACCGTCGCTGCTGCTGCTGCATAACCAAAATCAAACTGACCAAAAGCCTCTTGGTAAATGTAGTAAACCAGCAAATTAGTCGAATTCAGTGGGCCACCCTCAGTCATCACAAAAACTTGCTCAAAACTCCGCAATGTAAAAATCGCGGTAGTGATGATTGCAAATATCACAGTTGGGCGCAATCCAGGCAGAGTAATATACCAAAATTGTTGCCAAGCATTTGCTCCGTCCAAATCTGCGGCTTCATAACGACTGGGAGGAATTGCTTGCAACCCTGCTAAAAAAACTACCATATTAAAACCCAGTTGTTTCCAAATACTCATTAAAATAATTACCGGCATTGCCCAAAATGTGTCTCCTAGCCAGGGTATAGCTGGAATGCTAAAAAAATCTAAAAGTCCGTTAACTGGCCCTGATGTTTGAAACAGCCAGCGAAATCCCAAACCGGCTGCTACAAGTGAGATAATTGAAGGCAGAAAATAGGCACTCCGCAGGATGCCCCGCAAGGGAATGGAGCGGTTTAATAGCACTGCCAATCCCAAGGGAATAACTAAACTGGGAATGATGGTGGCAACAGTAAAATAAAAGGTGTTACCCAAAACTTGCCAGAAGTCGGGGTTGAGTAGCAAGCGCCAATAGTTTTTTAAGCCTATCCAATAAGTACCTTTTAAGGTGAAACTCCCAGCAGTGAAGCTGAGGTAAAACAAATAGGCGATCGGCCAAATAATAAAAACGCCCAGTAATATTAGTGCTGGGGTGAGAAAAGTCCAGGCAGCTACTGTATCATTGTCCAACCACGACTTTGTATATGTTTTTGGCATCTATAATTTTTCCTCTTAGCTTAATATTTATGTAAGCCGTGGCATCAGTACTGCCGGATGATACACCAGAAATACTCCACGCCAGAATTTAAATTCAAGAACATCGGACTCTAGCATAGGCGATCGCTTGGGTAAATTCTTGGTTCATAATTATCTCTATAGCAATCCTATTTGAGTTGTGAAAAATATAGATAAGGAAACGAACTGCCTTCTCTACGAGACGAGACGCTACGCGTTGGCGGAAGCCTCTGGTAGAGAAGGACGCAAAGGGAAGAAAGAAGAAAGAGATATATAATTTTCATAAATGATTTAGGACTGCTATATAATTTTCCCTCCTAGCTGTTTATGACTCTTTGCCCTGATTCTGCCCTTAGCTTGATTTCTCCCAGCATTAGCGATATTTGCCAACAAGTCGCCCCTTTAAAACTGGGAATTATGGCTTCTGGGAATGGCAGCAATTTTGATGTAGTTGCTCAAGCTATCCAAGATGGACGGCTAAATGCCCAAATTCAAGTTTTAATTTACAATAACCCCTCGGCGAAAGCAGCCGTAAGAGCAGCTAATAGAGGAGTAGAAGCTGTTTTATTGAATCACCGCAACTATGAATTTCGAGAAGAGTTGGATGAGAAAATTGTGCAGACATTGCAGCACTATGATGTGGAATGGGTGATTTTGGCGGGCTGGATGCGACTGTTAACATCAGTTTTCATTGATGCCTTTTCTGAGAAGATTATTAATATCCATCCTAGTTTGTTACCTAGTTTCAAGGGAATCCATGCTGTAGAACAAGCCTTGGCATCTGGGGTAAAAATCACTGGTTGTACGGCACATATAGCTTGTTTAGAAATGGACAGTGGCCCAATATTAATGCAAGCCGCAGTACCAGTATTGCCAGATGATACAGCAGAAACGCTCCACGCCAGGATTCAAATTCAGGAACATCGGATTTTACCATTAGCGATCGCTCTAGCAGCTTCTTCATCAAAAAATCCACTAAGCCTAACTTAAGAAGTAAAAATTAATAATGTAATAGCGATCGCTTTGTTGGAATATTCTTATTTTCTCATCAGGTGTTGCGATTTTATAGCAAGACAGCCAAATAATTAACTCCTAACTCCCTACTCAACCCGCTTAACCTCAAATCCCTGCAACCCTTCCGGCACTTCATGCTCAACCACAACATCTTTAACCACAGCAGCAGGTGGCCCATAGTTGGTCTGCTTATTTCAGTCGTCAAGTAGATGCGGTTGGCAAAATCTTGCCAACTGCGGCACTGAAGGGATTTGTGAGTGAGTCGTTGGAGAAGTTAAGGGTGACTTTTGGTAAAGGTGCTTTACCAAAAGCGGTGATGGATTTGTTGGTGGGGATGGTTGATGTTGAGGCTCAGGAGTCGGTTATTAAACCAATTCGCAATGACGCTCGTTCGCTCTTAGCGTCTCCCCTTGGGAGAAGACTCGCTAACGCTGCGCTAACGCAATTCGCAATTACGTTTTGTGAAAGCGTTGCGGTAGCGAGGAACGAGCGTCCGGGGATTTAGATTTAGGCATCAAAACGCGCTGCCTATAGAGGCAGGGGACTTAAACCCCCAAAGTTCGTTAACAGTTGCAGACGTATTTAGTTGGTTGAGTTTTAATTGCTCTATACCTCACTGGGTTATAAAAAATTAGCCCCCTCCTTACTTGTAAGGAAAGAGCTAGAGTAATCCTCAGATTTAATTACGAATTACGAATTACGTTAGCGTAGCGGTAGCGAGGAACGAGCGTCATTACGAATTATTAATATCCGCCTTCTTCTTCGTATTCTGGCTGTCTTTCCTTAACTTTCTTAGGAATATTCACAGGCTTTGGCTCATCTTCCCAAGCATCGCCCTCTACGTCATCATAATCATCGTATTCATCAACATAAGGCTTGCTGTAAGGCTTGGCTTCATATTTTAGCGGCTGCGGTTGTCGATACCTGTCGCTACCTGTTGCCTCGCTCCAGTTATCTTCCTCCTCGTCTTCTTCATATTGAATAGACTCATACTGCCGCGCCTTCATTACTTGACGCTGTGGCCTTTCCTCTTCCACATAGTCTTCATTCCATTCCTCTTCCCGCGCTACGGGTTCGGGGGCGCGAACTCTCTGCTTGGGTGGCTGCAATGGCACTCCACTAGGCAGTTGTTTGTCTGGTGCAACTTGGCGTGGTGGAGTATAGCCGTATTCTTCTTCTGCATCCCTTTCCCACGGAGCTTTGCCGATACCCAAACGCTCTAGCAAACCAGTTGTCAACTGGTTCACTCGTTCTTCGGCTCCCTCAAAGACAATTAACCGATTGGGGCCAGTACTGACAATTTCATCTACTGAGAACTCGTAAGTACTCAAAAATTGGTCGGGAATTTGGGGGAATCCTAAAGAAGCAATGACTATGGAGTTAAGTTTGCCAGTTTCGCCGTTGAACTTGAAGCCCCGGACTTTTCCTAATACTTCACCTGTTTCTGTAATTACTTCCCAGCTAATCAGATTGCTGAGAGATTCAACTTCGATATCTTCAATTACATCTTCGTTATCAACTAAGACGACATCACCAATCTGGTTGATGTTGTTGAGGTACATATAGCGCGGTATGCCCGAAATGGAGATCAGGCTATCTCGCAAACCAAGAGCCACAACCTCTCGTTGATCAATATCAACCCAGACTTGACTGATGATGCCTAGCCGCTTGCCGTTGTCGCGGGTAATCACCTGGGTATTTAATATGTCGGAACGCCTAATTATCTGTTCGGAGGTCATTCTATACCGAGTCCTGATCTCGAATCCGGTTTATCTATACACTATTATTAACAAAAACTCAAGCAGGTGTATTGGATGATTGTAACTTAATCCCCAAAACTTGAGTGTAAGCTCCTCGTGCTTGAGTAACGCCAATTGTGCGTTCGGCTGATTCTATCATCGGACGACGCAAACTCACAACTATAAATTGAGCTTGTTGTGACTGTTGCTTAATCATTCTAGCTAATCGTTCTACGTTTGCCCCATCCAAGAACATATCCACTTCGTCAAAAGCGTAAAATGGCGATGGGCGGTAGCGTTGGAGGGCAAAGATAAAGCTCAAGGCTGTGAGTGATTTTTCTCCCCCAGACATGGAAGCTAGGCGTTGTACAGGTTTACCTTTGGGATGTGCGACTAAATTAAGTCCACTGCTAAAGGGATCTTCAGGATTTTCGAGTTGTAAATAGCCGTCGCCGTCTGAAAGGATAGCGAAAATTGATTGAAAGTTTTCATTGACAGCATCAAAAGCTTCTTTAAAGGCCAGTTGCCGCAATGTGGTAAAGTTTTCAATCCGCAAAAGTAATTCGGTGCGTTCCCCTTCTAGGGTTTCTAATTTTTGCGTCAGTTCTTGGAGACGGTTTTGGGTGCGTTCGTACTCTTCCAACGCCAGCATATTAACAGGTTCCATTGCTTGCAAGCGTTTGGTCAGCGATCGCAATTCTTTCTGCAATTCTTCCAAGTCTACTTTATCTGGAACTTCTGGCAAAGGATTTGGTAATTCTGCTCCCATATCCCGTAACTGGTTTTGCAGTCCCATTAGTTCCTCTCGCCGCTTCTCTTGGGTTTCTTTGAGTTTTTCGATTTCCCATTGCAATTGTTGTTGGCGCAAAAGGTGCGATCGCACTTCCTGTTCTGTAGCGTCACGTTTTTGTTTCTCTTCTCCCAAATTTTGCTCCATTTGACTCAGCGTGGCGCGGGTTTCGGCAATGAGAGTGCTGAGTTGTGAGTGTTGAGTGCTGAGGGAAGTTAGTTGATTTTTTCGCGCCTCTTGCTCACGATGATATTGGGTAATCCGTTCCTCCCCTTCTTGGCTTTTCTCTTGCAATCGCTGTTGCTGATTTTCTAAATTTTTTAATCTTTGTTCAGCTTCGCGTAATGCTGTCTCCCGTTGTTGCAATTGTTGCTCTTGAATTTTAATTGTCGCCTGGATTTGTTGCCATTCGCTAGGAGTTTGAGAAGCTTCCAACTCTGCTAAAGCGTGTCGCAATTGTTGCAACTGATTTTCTTGTCCAGGTAATTCCCGCTCCAAAACTTCCAAACGGCATTGAGCTGTGGCTAACTTTTCGCTGTTTTGGACTCGTTGCGATCGCGTCCCCTCCAATTGCGCTGTTAAACTCTTAATGTCTTTCTGCAACTGTTCCAATTGCAACTGCTGTTCGCGCCGCGCTTGACGCGCTTCTGTGAGTTCCTGAGTGAGTTTTTTGGTTCTGGCTGACAAAGTTGCGATCGCTTCAGTACAACGCCCTAAAACCCGTTCAATGTCCATCAAACGACTTCTTAAAGCGATCGCTTCATCAGATTCCGCCGCTTCCGCATTGCCAAACCGCAAAGCCGAACGCTGGGTGTTACTACCACCAGTCATTGCACCGCTAGTTTCTAACAATTCCCCGTCTAAGGTAACGATCCGATACAATCCTAAATTTTTCCGCGCCGCCTCAAGGCTGGCAAATACTACCGTGTTCCCGAAAACATAACTAAATACATCTTTGTAACGGCGATCGCAATCGACTAAGTTAACAGCATAATTAACGAAACCGTTAGCGAAACGCAGCGTTGCATCTTGAGTAAATTTAGGAGCATGAATTTTATTCAGCGGTAAAAAAGTCGCTCTCCCTGCACGCTTCTGTTTGAGCAATTCAATACCCGCTGCGGCTACACTATCATCTTCCACCACAATATGTCCCAAGCGTCCACCAGCAGCCATTTCCAAAGCTAGCTGATGGCGGGGTTCCACCTTTCCTAACTGCACAACTAAGCCACAAAGTCCAGGCATTCCCGATTGTAAAATGACTTTACTTGCTTGGGTTCCTTGAACTTCTTGCTGTGCTTGCGTTTGCGCCTCTATTTTATCCAACTGGCGTTGTTTTTCCCGTTGTTCCGAAAGTAAGCGTTTTTGGGTTTCCTGCTGGATTTGCAATTCTTGTTCTGTGGCTGAGAGATTTTGAGCTAAATTTTGGATGGGTTCGCTAGAGGCGTTAAATTCCGTTTCAACTTGACTACACTCGGCTTGTTTTTGAGCTAATAGCGGTTCGTCGCGTTCAATAAGCTGGGTTTGTTCTGAAATGAGTTGCTGTAACTGATGATTCCGTTCCCTAAGTTGTGCTTGTTCCGTGCGTTGCGGTTCTAGAGTGTGCAGCAAAGTTTCAATTTGACGGTTGAATGCCGTTTGTTGCTGTACCCAAGCTTCTGAAGCCGAGGCGATTTCTGCGGCGGCTTCGCGGGAAGTTTCTAAAGCTTGCTGTGCTTCATCTCTTTGTTGCTGACAATAGACAATAGATTGCCCCTCTACAACCTGTGTTTGAGCAATCTCTTCTAAGGAAAGACAGTATTTTTGAATCTCTTGCTGAGTTTGAGTCAGACGTTTAGCAGTTTCATGAGAAGCCGTTTCTAATTCCGTTAGCTGACGCTGGAGTTGTTTGCGTTCTGCTTCTTGGGTGGCGAGGGTAGATTGTACCGCCAAAAGTTCATCTTCTCCCAATGCTTTGACATGGGCATTGAGTTGTTCCAGTTCAGCAGTTTTTTGGACGATTTCGGAATTTAAGTTTGTGAGTTGAGTTGAGAGTTCACTAGAATTGCGATCGCCTGTTTGAATTTCGTGAACTAACTTTTCAAGTTGTGCTTGTAGCGATCGCCATGATAAAACGGCTTCCCAGGATTGCTTTGCTAGAAATTCCGTGCGGAGTTTTTGATATCTCTCAGCTTTAGCCCGATCTTGGGAAAGGCGATCGCGCTGTGCAGTTAATTCTGTCTCAATAATCCGACAGCTATCTTCCTTTTCCTTCACCTCATCTAAAGTTGATTTGGCTTGAATGATTTTGCGATCAAACGCCGCCACCCCAGCCAATTCATCAATAATTTCCCGTCGTTCCCGCGCATTCATCGAGATAATACTGGTGACATCCCCTTGCAGTACGACATTATAGCCTTCGGGATAAACCCGTAGGTTACTTAGTTCCTCATGCAACTCTGTCAACGTGCAGGCCACACCATTGATATAGTAATTTGACGTGTAACTTCCTAGTGTGTTGACTCGCAGCCTTCTAGTAACACTCCACTCTGCCAATTTGGGATTTTCTTCCTCTGCTTTCTCTGTTTCCTCAACTGTCTCTACGTCTTCCTCACTTTGCACCTTTGCGGCTTTGGGTAAGACATCCTCCCCCGACAAATCAAACGTCACTGTGACACTAGCTTCAATAGAAGCGCGTCCTTTAGCCGTTTGGGTGTTATTTACCAAATCCGGGAGGCGATCGGCTCGCATTCCCTTAGAACTGGAGAGTCCCAGGCAAAATAGCAGTGCATCTAAAATATTCGATTTACCCGAACCATTTGGCCCAGATATGACAGTACACCCCGGCAGCAAAGGGACTGAGGTAGTACCGCCGAAGGATTTGAAGTTGGTAAGTTCCACGCGCTTGATGTGAACCATGCAGCTAATTACAGAATATCAATACTTTCAGCCTTTACTCCCTTAAAAATGCTCACGCAATGCTCAATTACCCTGGTTTCTGTGTTTGAGCATGAATAATTAGTATACTTTGTTACTCATTAATCATCCTCGACTGATGCTCAACTTTGGGAGCATAAATGTATGTCTATCTTATATCTGCTCTAAAATACTTACCTAAACTTAGTCAAAGCTAAGAATAGAGATTTCTTCCCCCTTCAACCAAGGTAGTCGGCTACTTCTTGTCCAGAGGCGTAAATTTCGCTCAAGCCAAGCGTATTTTTTCGAGAGGGGCATCCCTCAAATTGATAGATGCATTCTCATCACGATCTTGAATGTTGCCGCACCCAGACTTACACAGAAATATCCGATCAGAAAGACTCATTGGTTGAATATGATGGCATTTAGAACACATTTTAGAACTCGGAAACCATCTATCAACCAACTCGACTTTAGTTCCATAGAAGGGTTGTTTGTAAGTTAACTGACGACGAATTTCGTAAAAGCAGTTGTTGCTGACAGCAGCAGAGAGTTTCTGATTACTAATCATACCCTGAACATTCAGATCTTCAATCCTAATCACATCAGCTTTGCGGCTTAAGTCAGTCGTCATTTTTTGGGTGGTATCTTGTCGTATATTCGCAATACGGGAGTGTTGTCGGCTTAGTTGAGTGTAGTATTTCTTGGCATTCTTTGATGCTCTGATTTTTAGTTTTTTGTTTCCTAGAACCTTGTTACGATTACGCCATTGAATCTTACCTAGCTTGGTTTTCGCCTTTTTGGTAGTAACGGGCATATCGTAAAAAGTACCGTCAGAACAAGTCGCTAAAACTTTTACACCCAAGTCAACACCAATCGTTTCAATTGGGTGAAATATTGGGGGAATCTTTTCGGCATCCAAGATGAACGCCACGAACCATTTATCAGCAGCCCTAGACACAGTAAATGTCTGAGAACTACAAATAAAATCAATTGGTTCTTTTAATCTAAGTTCTTTTAATCCTGGTAACTTTATAAGTTTCCCAGCATTGATTACAACTCGATTAGTAAATGGCAGTGCTGGTTTGCCTTTTTCTAGATAAATACCAGAAGTTTTGTAAACAGTGAATGAGTCGCCTTTTTTCTTCGATTTCTTCTTTGGAAAATCAGCTAGACCTTTGCGCCATCTCGAAAAAGCATCCTTCAAGTCGATGAAGGCTGACTGATACACTGTGGATGCATATAATCTCATCCATGCGTATTCAGGCTTTTCCATTGTCACTTGAGTAAATACTTTTTTGATGGCATCAAGGCGTTTAGAATCAGACAATCTTACGCCTTCAAAACTCCAAGATGCCGTGAGTAAGTCTAGCCCAAAGTTATATACCCAACGCTTAAAGCCAGCATTGCCACGCATCAATGAGGTTTCTACATTATTTAGTTTTAACTCTCGTTTGATGGCAAACATAACTGAATGCTCTATACTTATGCAAGTATACCAACATCAAAAAAATTAAACAATGCCATTTCAAAAAAAATAATCCCCTCGCTTTTCTGCCTAAAAATACTATTGCACTAGAACGCAAGCCATTGACTATAAAACTACGAGTTGGTATTCGAGAGAAAGTGATATCAATCCCTCAATGGACGAATGAGTTGAGGGAAGTGATTGAAACATGGGTGCAAACTAAAGTTGATCAAACTGATGAACTTTGACAAAGGTTGGATAACAATTTGGCTATTTAGTTTTCCTCTAAATAAGATAGACATAAAAAAGCACCCCATTAAACCAATTCGCAATGACGCTCGCGGACTCGCTACCGCTACGTTCGCGGAGCGTCTCGTAGAGAAGAGAGCAATTA